>CANOGI010000127.1 GCA_947565475.1 uncultured Eubacteriaceae bacterium | reverse complement strand
AACAGTTGTCTTTCCTCTTCCTGGTCCCGCCAAAACCATCTTTGTACCAATGTTATGTAAAACGGCTTTTTTTTGTTTTTCATTTAAGTCTATATAAGACATAATAATGCCTCCAAAATAAAAATATTTTACAGTGATTACAGTATAGAGTAAGGAAAAAATATTTCGCTCAGAGCTTTTAAAATTATCCTGTGATTTTCTCTATACAACCCATACGTAGACTATTTTTCTAAAATCTTCTTTATTTTAAATAAAATTAATATAATTTGTAAAAAATATCTATAAATAATAATACTATCTTTTTTATTTTTTCCGTTTTTTATATAAATCAAATATACCGCCGCAAACAAAAAGTTTCATCATTTAAACATTGACTTGTTTCTTGTAATAAGTGTATAATTAAATTAACTCTTTCTTATACATTATTATAACACAATTTTTTTATATGTAAAACATAAATAAAATTTAAGGAGAAATACAAATGCCTATTTTTTTTATTTTATTTTTAGGAACGGTTCTCGGAATACAAATTATGATGAGAAAGAATAAAGTTGATTTTAAAAAAACTCTTGAAAATATACAAGAGAGAGAACGAAAAGCTAACCTAAGCAAAAAAAGAGAAATAGAAAAAGAATTTTTTATAATTCCTGATGAAAATATACTTCCCATAAAAAATTACGATGATATTTCCGAAAACAAAAAAATAATAGATATACAAAAACTCGTTTTAAAAAAAGCCTCTCTTACAATGATTAAATTCGATGAACAGATTTCAAATACAGATTTAAAATTCAAATACGGTTTTTCAAATCTTGAAACAATAACAATATATGAGGAACATTATAACTCTTATATGCTGACTCTTGTGGAATGGGCAAAAATGCTTTTTGATAGAAATAATCTATCGGATGCTGAAATAATATTAACTGAGGCAATTCGTCTAAAATGTGATTTAAGTAAGGCTTATATGCTTTTAATTGATATTTATAGGCAAAAAAATGATTCTGAAAAATTAAAAAATCTAATAGATATGGTGGAAAACTCAACTTTAAAATTAAAAACAAAAATTCTTGAATACTCAAAAAATGTATAAAATTCTGTTTTCCATAGTAAAATAATGAAAAACTACAGGCTCTCTTCAATAAAACCTAATATTTCAAAGAATGATGATTTATTGTTTTGTCTTAAAGATTTTATAAATAGCCGTAATATAAAATCAAACGAAATGTAGAAAAAAATAGACTCCTATTTAAATTATAAGTACACCTTAAAACTTAGCACATAAATTTTCAAGTTCTTTGTAAAATAAAAAATACAATATACGGCAGCCCTCCGTATATTGTATTTTTTATTTTTTTACTGCATCTGTAAACTATACTCTTGCTTTACTGAGTTTATCTTCGTTTGATCTACCTGTTTTGTAGTATACCATCCTTTAGACACCATTTTCTTATAAAGCTCGTCCTGCATACATAAAGCTTCATTAAGGGCGTTATTAAAGGCCTGATGTACATTTCCCGTAGATGATTCCAAAGTTCCATGCATAAATAAATCACAGGCGCCTTTTTCAAGAAGTAAAATATTTTCCATTAAATTTTTATCTTCCATAAATAATTCTCCTTTATATTATTTTAAAGTATACCGTAAAAACTCTGAAAAATCTTAGAATGTTTTTGCGCCATTTGCTCAACATACATTTTTAAATCAACGTCTTTTATCTGATTAGCCGTTTCCTTACATTTTGTCTGAAAATATTTTTCATGTCCCAAAACGTCCTCAATATAAAGTAATTCTTTATCAGTCATTAAATTACCTCCCGTTTTTACGCTAAAATATTTAGTATCAATTATAGAAAACGCCGATTAATTAAATTTTTATCATTAGAACTTAAACATATAGCAATTCAATTTAAAATAAAGAAAAACACAAAATAATTTGAAAAAATTTGGTTAAAATACCTTTTCCCCTTAGTTTATATTGAAATTACCGTAAACCTTTTATACTGTTTTCAAAACTCCTTCAGCGCTTTCCACACTGATATTTTGCAATTTCTACAATAAATTATACATAAAAAAAATACACAATAAATAGCAAAAATTTAATTTCTATTTATTGTGTATTTATGCTCTAACGTTATCATAGGTGCCACAATATCATATATAAATTTAACAATATATTAGACTTATTCAATGACCTCTATCACCGCTGATTCTTGCCTCTTAATTCAGATATATTATATGTATCTCAAACTTATTTAAAACTAAAATTTATAATCAAAATATTAATGTCTGAAATGACGCGTACCTGTAAATACCATAGCTATACCATATTTGTCACAAGCCTCAATAGAATCTTTATCCCTTACGGAACCGCCAGGCTGAATAATGGCTGTAATTCCCGCCGCCGCCGCGGCCTGAACGCAATCATCAAACGGGAAAAAAGCGTCAGAAGCCAAAACTGCCCCTTTAACAACATCTTCCCCAAGCTGTTCAATACCGTGCTCAATAGCTTGTTTAGTCGCCCAAATACGGTTTACTTGACCGGGGCCGACACCTACTGACTGTTTATCTTTTCCTATAGCAATTCCGTTAGATTTAGCAAATTTAACAATTTTCCAGGTAAACAGTAAATCCTCCATTTCCTTTTCAGTTGGTTTGCGTTTTGTAACAACTTTAAGTTCTTCCTCATTAAACAACTTATTATCAATGTCCTGGACAAGAATACCTCCCGAGACCTTTTTAACATCAAAAGCGTTTTGAGGCTGTTTTCTGCCAATATCATCCAGTTTAAGAATACGAATATTTTTCTTTTTAGTAAGAACCTCCAAAGCGTCGTCAGTAAAATCAGGAGCCAAAACAATCTCAAGGAAAATTTTACTAATTTCTTCCGCGGTATCTTTATCAATAATTCCGTTCGCCACAACAATACCACCGAAAATAGAGACAGGATCAGTATTATAAGCTTTAACGTAAGCATCGTAAACACTTGTTCCGCTCGCCACTCCACAAGGATTAGAATGCTTGCAGGCAACAACGGTAGGTTCATCATATTCTTTTAAGAGCTCCAAAGCTCCGTGAGTATCGTTAATATTATTAAAAGATAACTCTTTTCCGTGAAGCTGTTTTATACCTGTGAGCATACCGCTGTTATTTCCGACTTCTTTATAAAAAGCCGCCTTTTGATGAGGGTTCTCTCCATATCTCATATCCTGAACTTTTTCAAAAGTCATACTTAAAGTTTTCGGATACTTTTCGATACCGGCTTTCTCCTGAAGATAATTAGCGATAAGAGTATCATAATGAGCTGTATGATTAAATACTTTAGCCGCAAGATAAAAATTAGTTTTTTCTGAAACTTTCCCGTTACTTTTAATTTCATCAATAACTTTATCGTAATCATTAGGGTCAATAATTACAGAAACGTCTCTGTAATTTTTAGCCGCCGCCCTAAGCATAGTAGGTCCTCCGATGTCAATATTCTCAATAGCCTCCTCAAGTTCTACTCCGTCCTTTAAAATAGTCTGTTTAAAAGGATAAAGATTAACAACAACTATATCAATTAAATCCACACCTAACTCTTCAACTTGTTTCATATGTTCAGGATTACTTCTCATAGCGAGAAGCCCGGCGTGAATATTAGGGTGCAAAGTTTTAACTCTCCCATCAAGACATTCTGGAAATCCCGTAACATCAGAAATACCGATAACGGAAACACCTGCATCGGCAAGGGTTTTATATGTACCCCCCGTTGATATAATCTCAATGCCAAGTTCACTTATTCTTTTAGCGAAATCAACGATACCCGTTTTGTCAGAGACACTTATTAAAGCTCTTTTCATTAGTAAAAAACTCCTTCCTAAAATTAGAATTTATACATACAATTTATATATAGACCGTTATAAATAAGATTTAGCTAATTTAACCATACACTGTTAAATAACAGACAAAATATATAAAACCATGACAGCTTTTACAAAAAATAAAAAAAGCCGCTCAAAGAACATAAATGAAAAATTTCTGCCTGGACGGTCAATACAACAAATTCCGCACATACTCGTAATAAAGAAAAAAATGTCAATCACACGGAATTATTTATAAAAATAATCTTATAAAAAACACAAAAGCGACAACATACATTATAATATTAACATCTTTCTTTCTTCCTGTCAATACTTTCAAAATAACATAACTTAAAACTCCTAATATTAATCCGTTTACAATACTGCCCGAAAAAGGCATCGTGATAATTGTGAGAAATGCCGGTATAGACTCCGTAAAATCAGAAAAATCTATTTTTACGACAGAATCCGCCATAGATAAACCGGTTATTACCAAAACGGGGGCTATAGCGAAGTTTGGTATAGATAAAAGAAGGGGAGAAAAAAATAATGCCAAAAAGAACAAAACCGCGGCGGTAATTGAAGTCAGTCCGGTTTTCCCTCCTTGAACAATCCCAGCGGCGCTTTCAACGCAAGTTGTAGTTGATGAGACCCCGACAGCGGCTCCGGCAACTGTTCCAACAGCGTCAGCTAAAAGGGCGCGCCTTAACCTTTTGACCTTTCCTTTTTCATCAGTAATACTCACTTTCTCAGAAAATCCTATAAAAGCGGCAACAGTAGCGAATAAATCAGCAAATAAAAATGAAATAATAACAACAAAAAAATCAAATAAAGATATACCATCAAATTTAACAGCCTCAAAAGCCTTTACAACACTTACACTCTCAACAGAAGCCGGAAAACTTACAATCTCTTTCGGTATAAGGCTCGGAACTTTATCTGATACATTATACCAGCCTATAAGTTCGCATCCTATACCCATAGCGTATATAATTAAAATTCCCCAAAGCATTGAACCCTTAACTTTATAATATGACATTACCCCAATAATGATTATTCCTATCACCGTAAGACATGAGCCAACGTCTTTTATTCCACTAAAACTAACAGCGAAATTCTCGCCAACAACAATAATCCCCGAATTTTTAAGTCCGGTAAAAGCAATAAAAAGACCTATACCAGTACCAACAGCGTATTTAAGGTTTTTCGGAACAATATTTAATATATTTTCCCTCACATTTATAAGAGAAATAAGAACAAAAATCACGCCTTCTATAAAAACAGCGCAAAGAGCAATTTCCCAGCCATACTCTTTCGCCACCGTTTGAGCAAAATAAATATTAATTCCCATACCCGGCACAAGTACAAATGGATAATTTGAAAAAAAAGCCATACATAAAGTACCAATAATAGACGCTAAAATCGTGGCGGTGAAAACAGCGCTTTTATCCATCCCCGCACTGCTTAAAACCTCAGGATTTATAATTAATATATAAGCCACAGTCATAAATATTGTAATTCCTGCGTAAATTTCCGTTAGAACAGAAATATTATTTTTTTTTAATTTAAATATGTCCATTTCCAACTCGCCACCTAACATATCAATATATAGTAATTATACTAAGAAATTATAATATTTGTCAATAAAATGAAACAATATTAAAATTTTTTAATAAAATTATTGGTAGATTTAGAATATATCTTTAAAAGTTCTTATATGTCGGTATAACCTGTATTTCCTGGCTTTCCCGACATTTTAGATATGAGGAGAAGTTCTCAAGCAGTATATTTATAGGCATATCTCCCATCTTTTCGCTGGCTCTCTACCTAACACAAAACGCGGTCTCTGGTATCACGTCTTTTTTCCGACATTGTTTTGCTCCTTTCCGTGTTGGAAAGAGCCTTGATATGCCTACATTTATGGAAAATCCTCCCGGGATAGCGTCATAGCGCACCCACCGTATGGCTCGGCGCAAAAAGGACATACTCAAAGTGGAACACATGACTGCCGCAGAATATACGGAGCTCGCAATATGCGCCACTGATGAAGCGTGATATACTAACCGAAAAACGGCTTGCAGAGTTATGTCTGTGCTTGTTTAAAATATAACAATGAATGAAACATCGGGAAATAGCAGCTTATAAATCGTCATTTTCCGACATTTTTTATATCTTTATCCATTTTTCTGTTTATATTCTGTCCCCCATTCTACCATAGCGTCTAAAATTGGTTTCAGACTATATCCTGTTTCTGTCAAAGTATATTCTACCCGTGGCGGTACTTCTGGATATACTTTTCGAGAAAGTAACCCACTATCTTCCATTGAACGCAAATTCGCAGTTAAAACTTTTTGAGATACATTCCCAACAGACTTCTTCAATTCACCGAAGCGTTTTGTGCCCTCTAACAAATCACGAATAATTAACACTTTCCAACGGTCACTTATAAGCATTAAAGTAGTTTCCACCGGGCAGGCAGGTAAATTTTTTTCCATAAAGAACCCCCCATTTCTTCACAATAGTTTCTTTTTGGTAACTATGGCACAATAAAGTGCTTACTTTACAATCTATCTCTACGGGTATATTATAACCTCACAAGCGGGGAAACACAAGCCGCAAAAAATAAAATATAATTTAGACTAACTATTAAAAGTCAAGTCTAAAATGAAAAAAATTTTTAAATTTT
>CANOGI010000126.1 GCA_947565475.1 uncultured Eubacteriaceae bacterium | reverse complement strand
CCTCCCTTTCCGTCAATCCCTCCTTTAACAGGCTCTCAATAAGTTTTTTCCTTTCCTCCGCTTCCTCTTTCGTCATCATCATAAACTATTATCCTTTCTTCCATATTAATCCTTTTCATCAAAAAGTGAACACTGTGGATTTTCTATTTCCTGAATATAATATTTTCCGTCTTCTGAATTAAGTTTGTATTTCCCCTCAATTTTACCAATAAGTCCTTCTCTCATCTGTATAACCGACGTTACCTTATGTTCAAATTTAGGATTAATATATTCTTTTGTCCCGCCTCCAAAAATGGAGCTGTCTAACTCTAAAAGCTCGTGGCTAAGCACTATTTTAAGTTTTAAGTTTATTTCTCCCCCATCGCTTCCTTTGCTCTGCATTGTGTTCAGCGTTTTTCTCAGCATAATATTAAAATCCTGTCTTAACCCCGTAAATATATCGTCTGTTATTAAAAGCTCATGTGTTTTCATTTCCGCTGTCCTCCTGTAATATAAGACATACTTTCGGTGTATCTCCGTAATACTTCTCTACCGATAATGATATTATCTGCTTATCATCCGCGTACGCTATACCGTTTAAACTGTCCAGTATTATTTTAGCTATATTGTCGCAATCAGGCTTTTTGGCGGGTCTGATTAAGTTTAATAACATTTCGGCCTTTTTGCCCTTTCCCGTACTTTTGGGAATATCAAAATAAACCTTTATACACGCCTTAATCTGTCCCGTTAAATTCGGCTGTCCGTATTTCTCCTGAAAAATCAGTTTTACGTAATTCTCATAAGAGACTGTTTTTTTAGGAGTATACGTAAATCCTTTCCCAAATTTAGGCCTTTGCTTTCCCATAGGCTTTCCAGGTATCTCAATTTTAAAGTCCATCTCATTCCTCCGTATCCGTGTCTTTGTAATCCCCCGAGAAATAATCCTCAAAAGATTTTTCGACATATCATATCTCCTCGCCGCCTCGTCAGGATTTGTCTCACAATCCGTCAAGCGCCTTATCTCTCCTTTACATTCTCTGACCTTACACATACCGTTAATGTTAGCCATACAGCGGCAATTAACTTTTTTCATTGCCGCCGCTCTCCCAATATTTTTTACTCATAATTTGCTTTGCCCTGTGTAAAGTTTTTTTATCAAACCAACCGAAATGACATTCATTAACAGGAATTTCAAGAAGTTCCGCTAATATTCTATAAGCCATATCCCTGGTAATATTTTTATTTTTTTGCCATACAGGGTCAAATAAAGAATGGCATTCCTTTTTCAATTCTCTCAATTCTTTATCCGCCAGCCTGCCCAATGGAATTTTCGTACCAGTATGAACACCAACATAAGAATTACACTCTGTACATTTATAACACATTCCGTTTCCATATTGCCGTCCATAAATTTCAGCGTTTGAAGTAAAAATTACCGATGAATTACAATAGGGGCAAACTATAGGCACCGGATAGCGGTCAATATTTTTAATCACATCTATCCAACCTTTCTGTTTTTATTTTTACTGAAATTAAGCTCATAATTAATCATTTTTTCTGAAAATATATTTACAACTTCTTCAGCTTCCTTAGTCACAACACAGTTATTAGCTCAGCCGCGCTAAGACGCTTCTCCTTTCCGCTCTAAAGTAAAATATGATTTATCGGTATTATCATCTCTTATCTTTGATTACACATTAAAAACTATTATTTCTTATTCCCTCGGTCAAGAGCCTCCGCTTTCAGCTTATTAAGCCTCTCAAAATCCCAGTCCCTCTGCTCGTAATTGATAAATTTATTCGGTTTATCTAACATATTTGTTCTTCCGCTTTTCCCGCTTATTTCCCCCGCTGTCAAGTTACGGATTATACCAAGCGCGTAATTCTCTTTCTTGTCGTGGAGAGCGGGATTATTAATATAAATATTAAGACCGTAAATAACCTTTTGAGTCTCGTATTTTTCCCACTTACCGTAAATTCTCAGCTTAACGCCGTCAGCTATTCCGCCGCCTCTTCTCGTGTATTTAAGCACGTCAAAAAAACTGTCGATAACCTTTAGCTGTTCGGCGTTATATCTTCGCCTTTTCGCGCTTATACTCTCCGTCAATGTGTTACTCTGGGCTGGCTCCGCGTCCCCAAATTCATTCTTGACTGTTTTAACGCAACGGCAAAAAGGCTTGCCTTTTTGGTTATATTCTTCGTCAGAAGAATATAACTTTTTAATATTATTATTGTTATTATTAGTGTCCGGTTTTTCCGTAACCGGTTTTTCCGTAACCGGTTTTTCCGTAACCGGTGTTTTCGTAACCGGTATATGATTTATCTTATATAAATTTTTTGAAAACTTTCCTTTTTCTTTAACCTGGGATTTTTCCACATATCCATAGTTTATTAATTGTTTTATACATACGTCCAGCGTATCGCCGCATATACATAAATCATTTAAAATTAACCGCCTTGACGGATAACACTCATTTTTGCTCCCCGCGCAGCACGATAGATAAGCGTATACCGCTTTCGCCTTGACGGAAAGATTCCTGTCTCTCATCACAGACTGATAAACCATACCATAACCGCATTTTTTATTTTCATTATCCATATCTCACCTCTGGCATATATTTTAGAAGTGTATTTCTATTCTAAAACGGCAAATCATCGTCAGAAACGTTTTCCGCCTTGTAAAAGGTATCTCCCGTATTCCCGCTTCCCGCCTGTCCGCTCTCAAAAGCCTTTTTACTCTCGGCGAAATATGTCTCCTCTACAATAACATCCGTACTTATCCGTTTATCTCCGTTTTTATCTTTATAACCGCTTACCCTCAGCCTGCCTATAAGGGAAATCATCATACCTTTTTTGAAATATTTACTTATAAATTCCCCCGTCTTCCCAAAGGCGGCGCAGTTTATAAAATCAGCGTCGGGCTCCCCCTCTTTTTTATATTTTCTTCTCACGGCCACCCCAAATCTGACGACCGCTACAGGTTCCGCCCCCTGTGTGTATCTTGTCTCCGAATCGGCGGTAAGCCTTCCCATTAAAATCACCTTATTCATTTTTTTCCTCCTCATACTTAATACCGTACACGTGATACAGCTCGCTGAATTTCCTAAACCCTATCGTATGAGCCTACGTATGATGTTTTCTGCACAAACATATTTTCCTATGATTTCTGTCGTCTGTCTTTCCTCTTTCATTTCCCATACCTATAGCGTCAGCGTGGTGTATCTCCCCGTCTTTTCCGCATAACACACATCTTTTATTCTTTAACCCGCTGTACAGAGCTTTTCCTATGTCGTCCGTACGGCTTATAAGATTATCCGTAAGGGGTATTCCCCACTCAAGGGCGAAATCAAGTATAAAGCTTATAAACTCCCCAGCCGTTGACATACCGCAGTCTGATAATGAGAAATACCCATTTCCGGTTTTAAGCATATACTCATGCTTTAAACGCTCTTTCGCCTCCTCCGGGACATATCCCGTATAATCGGCTATGTCCCTTATCGTGGCGTACGCCTTTCTTCTCTGCTCCGCCGTCACGCTTCTCCCGTCGTCAATTCTAAGCTCGCCTCTTAAAACTCTCTCCCCGCTGAATTTCCTTATCTCGTCCTTAAGACTTTCCCTCGGAACAAGAACCCTGAATACCGTTCCCTTTTCCGTTTCCCGTTCCACGCATACCTTAACCTCTCTTATCATTACGCCGCCTCTGTTTTCGCCTCAGGCTTTAAAATAAACGCCCTTATGTAACTTTCTTTCGTGTTCCTCTTGTTTAAATTCAGTATTGATAATCCTGTTATTTGCTTTTTATCATAGGCTATTTTCTCAACAATGAATTTATCATAGCATTTATTTCCGCTTATATTGCATTTCTCAGCCGGAACCCATATGAAAGGAGCTGTATACAGCTCTCTTCCTATTCCCCAGTTAAAGCACGCCCGTTTAAAACTGTCAGAAGCCTGTCCTTTCTCTTTTTCCGTATAGCTTTCCGTTCCCACGTCCTGTTTCCATACCCAGCGGTCACCTCCCTTATCATCACGAAAATTTATCCCGACATTACAAAATAAACTCCCGTTTATAAGCTCATGTCTCCTCTGCCAGTTCTCGCACCCCACCGTCTCATCTAATATGTTCATATCGCACCGAGCGTCCTTATAAAGCAATAATGTCACCCCTTTTTCTTTCACAGAGGCTATTCTCACATCAATCTCGCCCGCTTCCAAAGTTCTGAATTCTAACATTTTATCACCTTTCCTAAAAGTTCTTAAAAAATAACATTGACAAATAACAAATTTTATGATATTTTAAAAAAAACAGTTTATGAGAGTTAAATACTTTTATCAGCCCCTTTACAAATAATTATTAACGTTATTTCAGATATGACTGTTAAGATGTGTATTTATTTTGTAAACCGCCTGATACGGTTCACGGATTTATTATCGTGGTTTAAATCCACAGACGCCCCTTTCGGGGCGTTTCGCCGTTTACGGCTCATCAGTATGGCTTTTTCCACGCTTTAAAATATTTTTAACTCCCCTATTGGCTTACCGCCTCTTTATAGCTTACACATCTCTCGCAAAACGGCTCGCCGTTTATGTCATAGTACATATCGCCCTCATATATCTCCTCATCACAGGCGGAACATTTGAATACCGCCCCGCCCATACAGCTCATACACCCTGTACATTCCCCTCCGGATATACAATACAGTGCCATTTTACCCGCCTCCAATCTATACAAAAACAACCTTTTGATCATCTGGAATATTTTCACGTTTTACCGCTGTATTCTCAATTCCAATAAGTTCTTCTTTTCCTTCTTCCGAATCCGGCTCCAAAAGCTTTTGAAGCTTCTCATTCTGCTCTTTAAACGCTCTCATCTCAGTCACGGCGCAATTATAATCAAGCTGAAACTTCCGCGCCTCCTTGTTTATGGCTTTACATATTTTCCTTAACGTATCCACGTCATCAACCGTATCTATTAATTTCTCAATTTCCATTTGCTTTTCCTCCTAAAATATGATATTATAAATTTGATTTAATATTTCTTATCCCCCTTTGACGGTTTCCTCCGTTTACTTTTGGGGGATTTTTTATTTTTCCCCGAACCTTACTTTTAAAAGCTCCGCAAACGCTAAGTATTCCTTTCCATACTGATTATCCCCGTGAGTTTTCTTGACTTTTTTCTCAAACTCTTCTATACTTCCATAAAAGCACCCGCACTTAACTCTTACGCCATCAGCGGTTCTAAACGCTGTTGTGGTATCATCCCTGCTTCCTATTGGGCTTATGGTTATATAATCTGACATTGATTTTATTACAGCGTTTCCGCAGACTTCCGCTTGGCCACAAACTTCCGCTTCGTCACAAACTATCGCTTCACCATAAACTTTCGCTTCGCCATAAACTATCGCTTCACCATAAACTTCCGCTTTGTCATAAACTTCCGCTTGGCCACAAACTCTTGCTTCACCATAAACTTTCGCTTGGCCACAAACTTCCGCTTCGTCACAAACTATCGCTTCGTCACAAACTATCGCTTGGCCACAAACTTTCGCTTCGCCATAAACTTCCGCTTCACCCTCATGACTCAAATTTTCCTCTTTCTCTATCCAGCCTCCTAAATCTCCCGCTTCAACATCACCGAAATCCTTTAACGCTCTTATTCGGCTTAATGTTCTGCCGTACCATTTAAGTGTCTCGCCCGTAAAATCATATTTTTTCATAGCCTTTCCTCCTCTCCTTTTTATTCCATTTAATATAATACTTCCTGCCGCCAGCCTTTTTTACCGCTTTAGGCCTCTCTAACATATCTATAAGCCAGCCAATCACTCCAACTATCGACAAGGTACCTAAAATTAAACATACAAGTTCCATTTTTTCTACTCCTTAATCTCTGATTATCTTTTTCTTCCCGCTTTATAAATTTATCTCCGCAAGCTTTATAGCCTGTTCCATTACATTTTTAAACACATACTCCAAAACAGCGTATCTTCTGTGTTCCGGCTCCAAAGACTCAATAACCGCTCTTACCCCAGCTATGGAGGCTTTTTCTAATTCCTCCCTTTCAACCACAACTTTTCCAGCGAAATAAACGGTATGTTTACCATCAGGCTCACTATATTCCTTAGTTGAGAAAACACCTATTTTACCGGATATTTTTCCTACAGTCTCCTTTTCACTTCTGTCAGACGCCGCAACTTTCGCTAACTTTCCGCACAAATCAGCAATCTCATTATGTAACTCAATTATTTCCTTTTCCGCTTTCGCCTCCGATTCCAGCCGTTTATTTACCTCACCTACATAATCTTTAGCCTGCTTTGGACACGAATTTTTAGCTAATATTAAAAATGATACTACTTGGAATAAAATCAAAAACTTTACTTTTAAAGTTGGTTCATATTCTTTTGACGCAATAACAAAAATTTCGATAGGCATAGTAACTCAGCTTATAAAAGAACATCTAATGTAATTATTTTCTATGAAAGAACTCTAAAATCAATCTTATTCCCGCTTTAATTTGGAGTTCTTTCACTTTTTCCAAACCAAGTTCAATATTATACTCATTCAAAATATGATATAATACTCCTGTAAGTGCGGAACGATATAAAAATTGTTTTACTAAACTTATAATTAACG
>CANOGI010000125.1 GCA_947565475.1 uncultured Eubacteriaceae bacterium | reverse complement strand
AATAAAATATTTTTTTAGTGGATAATCATAATCTTACAGTTTCGAAAGAAGTCTATTTTTAATCCGAGATATTAAACAGGGAACAGGTGGTTAAAGATGAAGGACAAACTAAAGAAAGACGCCAGCGACGAGCTTTTTAAAGCGATTTTACTGCTTGAAAACGTTGAGGAATGTTACGCTTTTTTTGAGGACATATGCACGGTGAACGAAATAAAAAGCCTCGCCCAAAGGTTTGAGGTGGCGAAGCTTCTCAAAAAAGGAGAGACATACACAAGCATAGCCAAAATCACAGGAGCGTCAACCGCCACAATCAGCAGAGTGAACAGGGCTTTTAGTTATGGCACAGGCGGGTACAGGTCTATTTTGGAGAGAATTAAGGAGAATTAATTATGGCAGATTTAACAGCGGGATTAAATCCGGCGCAAAAAAAAGCGGTTCTTAAAACAGAGGGCCCCGTCTTAATTTTAGCGGGGGCGGGCTCAGGAAAGACGACGGTTCTTACCCACAGAATCGCTTATCTTATAGAACAGGGGGTAAAACCATATAACATTATGGCGATTACTTTCACAAACAAAGCCGCAAGGGAGATGAAAGAAAGGGTAGAGAAGATTACACCTTTTGGAAAAGACGTATGGGTGAGCACTTTTCACTCGTCATGCGTAAGAATTTTAAGGCGGGACATAGAAAGATTGGGATATACATCACAATTCACGATTTACGATTCGGACGATTCGGAAAGGCTTATTAAAGAGATTTTAAAAGAACTTAACATAAGCGACAAGGATTTTTCCCCAAAAATGGTTATGGGGAAGATAAGCGAACAGAAAAACGAACTTATATCGGCAAAGGCGTTCTTGGAAACCGCCGAAGAGGATTTTCGGCTTAAAACAATATCAAAGGTTTACACCGAATATCAAAAGAGGCTCAAACAAAACAACGCCCTTGATTTTGACGACCTTATTTTTAAAACAGTACAGCTTTTCGCTCAAAATCCTGATATTCTTGACAAATACAGGGAGAAATTTCTCTATATAATGATAGACGAATATCAGGACACAAATTCATGTCAATATAACCTAATACGCCAGCTTTCATCGAAATACAGAAATTTGTGCGCGGTCGGGGACGACGACCAAAGTATATACGGCTGGAGAGGAGCGAACATAAGAAACATACTTGATTTTGAAAAGGATTTTAAAAACGCCGAGGTTATAAAGCTTGAGCAAAATTACCGCTCAACCAAAGTAATTCTTGACGCCGCCAACACGGTTATTAAAAACAACATAAGCAGAAAAAGCAAAGAGCTTTGGACAGAGAACGAGACGGGCGGGCTTATAAATGCCGTAGGACTGGAAAGCGATTTTGAGGAGGCGGCGTTTATCGCATCGGAGATAGAAAAAGGCGTTAAAAACGGCGGGGAATATAAAGATTTCGCCATTTTATACAGAAATAACGCCATGAGCAGGGTTATTGAGGACAGATTTGTGAGAAGCTCAATACCTTACAGGCTTTTGGGCGGAGTCCCTTTCTACGGAAGAAAGGAAATCAAAGACGTTATGTGTTATCTCAAAGTGTTATATAACCCGTCTGACGACATAGCCATAAAAAGAATTATAAATGTCCCCAAAAGAGGAATAGGAACAGCCACAATCGAGAAAGTATCGATTTTCGCCGAAGATTCGGGCATGTCTTTTTTTGAGGCTATTTTAAACGCTGAGGATATTCCCGAGATTAAAAGCAGGAGCAAAAAATTAAAGGATTTCGCGGGGGTTATATCAAACTTCAGGGAAGCTTCGGAAGAGCTTAAAATTTCCGAGCTTATTGAGAAAATTATATCAGAGACGGGATACAGAGACGAGCTTGAGAGTGAAAACACGGCGGAAGCGTTAAACCGTATTGACAACATAAACGAACTTATATCAAAAGCCTTTGAGTTTGAAAATACGTCGGAAAGGGCTGATTTATCGGCTTTTCTTGAGGAGGTCGCCTTGGTTGCCGATATTGACAGTTATTCAGAAGATGACGACACGGTGGTTCTTATGACTTTACACAGTTCAAAGGGTCTTGAGTTTCCAAATGTGTTTATCGCCGGATTTGAGGAGGGAATTTTTCCGAGTTACAGAAGTATACTTTCTGACAACCCAAACGCTGTTGAGGAAGAAAGACGGCTTTGCTATGTAGGAATTACAAGAGCAAAAAAACAACTTTATTTTACATACGCCAGATCAAGAATGCAACACGGGCAGACAATATCAAACGCCCCGTCAAGATTTTTGAAGGAAGTGCCTATGGATTTTATAGAGAAACATAAAGCACCTGATTCCAAAAACGAGGAAAAGCAGGCGACTTTTAGAAATAAAGCGAGCTATAACCCTATGGGCAACAAGGAATATTTTACTTACGGAAAAATACCCGCACCGAAAAATGTCACCCTTGACTTTAAAGAGGGCGACAAGGTAAGGCAGATTAAATACGGCGTAGGCGTGGTTAAAAACATAGCGCCGGCGGGGGCGGACTTTGAGGTTACTGTGGAGTTTCCTGAAGCGGGAACAAAAAAGTTTATGGCTATGCTGTCTAAAAACACTCTTAAAAAGGTTTAGAGGGGCTATACACTATATGTGTAAGGATAAAACTGGGCGTACTAACTTAAAGACTGTGGGACGCTGTTTACACCCCACAAGCATTTTTGAAAAGGTTCAGCGCTTTTGGCTGTGTCTAGCCTTTAATATTTATGATTATATTATCTTCATTTTATGAATAAAATTATTAAGATGAAGTTTTTGACAGAGGCGGTTTATTTATGAGGATTTCCGAAATTGAGAGAAAAGAAGTTATAAACGTCTGCGACGGTGGAAGACTTGGTTTTGTATGCGATGTGGAAATAGACGTTAAAACGGGCTGTATCAAAAAACTGATTGTTCCGGCGAGAGGAAAGTTTTTCGGCATTTTCGGACACGTACAGGAGTATCATATTTGTTGGTGCGATATAAAATGTATCGGCGATGACTTAATTTTGATATACGCTAATATTGACGATATTTTAGTGGAGTGTTAAAACATTACAGGAGATTAAATTTATGGAGGATTTTATTTCTGTTAAAGAAAAGATTTTAAATACAATAAATTTTGATTTTTTTTATAAAGCGGTCTTGAGCAATCCTTTTAAAAAGGGAGAGGGCGTTTGCTTTAAGGCGGTTGTATCTAAAATCTCAATTAAGGGCGGAGAGGGGTTTCAAATTTCTTATTTTAGAGACAAAAAAGTTACTCATGAGAATATTCTGATTGACGAGAATTTTAAAAAGGAGACTTTCGCCGGTCTTTTTGACAAAATACTGTCGCTTATGACGGAGAATTTTAAGCAATGCGATTTATTCGCCGATAAATCTGTTGTTTTGCTTATGAACAAAAAAAGACAGTTTAAAATCACCGGCGTTAAAGAAAACGAAAAAGCTGTTAAAAGCACTGTTTCTCACGATGAGGAGAAAAATTATATTATTAAAGAGGGAGTTTACGCCGACTGGCTTTTTGAAACGGGCGTTATTGACAAAAACGGAAAAGTTCACAACTCTATGAGAAAAAAATTCAGGCAGATTAATCGTTTTACTGAAATGATAGCCGACGTTGAGAAGTTTATTCCGGAAAACGGCGTTATTATTGATATGGGCTGCGGAAAGTCATATTTGACTTTCGCTGTGTATTATTATTTTAATGTAATTAAAAAGAAAAACGTTATTATAAAAGGGTTTGACTTGAAAAAAGATGTTGTTGACAACTGCAACGCTATCGCTGAAAAGTCGGGATTTTTGAATCTTCACTTTTTCGCGGGGGATATTGCCGATATTGACGTGTCGGAAAGGGCCGATATGATTATAACGCTTCACGCCTGCGACACGGCTACGGACGTGGCTATCGCTCATGGAGTTAATTTAAACTGCAAGGTTATTATGAGCGTTCCTTGCTGTCAGCACGAATTGTTTGGTCAAGTTGAAAACGATTCTCTCAGTCCTATTTTATCATACGGGATTTTGAAAGAGAGGTTTTCCGCCTTGCTTACAGATGGATTGAGAGCGGAGGCCTTAAAGTTATTTGGATATAAAACTTCCGTTCTTGAGTTTATAGATATGGAGCATACACCTAAAAATATTATGATAAGAGCTGTTAAAAAAGACAATTTTACTAAATCTGAGAAGGCTGTTGAGGATTATGAGAAGTCACTTCGGGAATTTAATGTCTATCCAATGATTTGGAAACTCTTGAGAGACAAGTGTCTTAAAGAACTTAAAAAATAATAGAGCTGATTGACTGTGTAAAAAGGTGAAATTTTAGGAACGGGGCCAGTGAGTATACGTACATCTTTTTTTTAGGAGATTTGCCGAATTTAGTAATTTGTATTGACAAGGATTTGGAAAGACTATATGATATTACTATAAAGTTATACGTGATATTTTGTGGATTAGTATATTTTATAGGTATAACTTATATCCGAAATACAAGTAGCTGTTTATTTTATTTTAAGGAGATGTTTATTTTGAGTACATATCAAAATCCTATTGTAAGAGGCTTTTATCCCGATCCTTCTGTTGTAAGAGTGGGCGATGATTATTATATGGTCAACTCATCTTTTCAATATTTTCCCGCTATTCCTATTCATCACTCAAAAGATTTGGTTCACTGGGAATTAATAGGTCATGTTATTACGGAAAACGATTATTTACCTTTGAACGAAACCTCTGACTCTCACGGAATATGGGCTCCCGATATTTCGTATTTTAACGGCGAGTTTTATGTTTTCGCTACGATGCGCCTTAATGACCCGCCCGAAAACAAAACAGGGAAACTTAGACAGACTTTATTTATGAAATCCAAAAATCCTGAGGGCCCTTACTCAAAGCCTGTCGTGCTTGACATTGACTGTATAGACCCATCTCATTTTGTGGACGATGACGGAACGCATTACTGTATTACCGCTCCTGGAATTACGATTACAAAACTTACGGACGACTGCGAGGCTATCGCCGAGCCCACAACTTTGGTTTGGCCGGGAACGGGTCTTAGATGCGCCGAGGGACCTCATATCCTGAAAAAAGACGGCTGGTATTACGCTATACTCGCCGAGGGTGGTACTGGATTCGGGCATCAGATAAGTGTCGGGCGAGCGAAAAATGTTATGGGACCTTATGAGTCATCACCTCACAACCCGGCTCTTAAACAAACCGACCCAAATGCCGAGATTCAGCGTTCGGGACACGGCGACCTTGTTCTTACCCAAAATGGCGAGTGGTGGGTGACTTATCTCTGCGGACGTATGAATGAGGGAAGATGTACCACACTTGGACGTGAAACAAGTCTTGACAAAGTGACATGGACGGAAGACGGTTGGTTTATAGTAAATGATGGAAATGGGCCGTCAGTTGAGAACGAGGCTCCCACAGGGCTTCCATGGACGGAATACGAGGAAAAGAATTTTGATGATTTTGATGATGATAAATTAAGTCTCGAATGGGAGTTCGTGAGAAACCCCAAAAACGATAAAATATCTCTTACTAAAAATAAAGGTTACTTTACTATAGAAGCGGGTGAGTATGACCTTTGTGAGAGAAAGTCATACAACACTTTGGTAAGACGTGAAACGGAGCTTTCCTACACGCTTTCTACTAAACTTGATTTTGAGCCTTTCGCTGTGGGACAGCAGGCGGGAATTACCTGTTATTACGGAATAAACAATTATATTAAATGCTGTATGATTTATGACGACGGCTTAAAAATAAGAGTATATGAGAACCGCAACTCCGAGAAAAGCATAATGGGAGAGGTTTCTCTTAAAGAGGGAACAAAAACGGTTTATCTAAAAGTTAGGGTTATTAAGCAAACAAGAGAGTTTTTCTACAGTCTTGATAACGAGAATTGGATTCTTGTGGGACGTGTGGGACGCTGTTATTTCCTCTGTGACGAGGGAGTAATCGTTGGAAAACATCATACGGGAACTTTTGTCGGGATTTACGCGTATAACGGCGGAAATGAAAAGACTGTTGACGCTAAATTCGATTGGGTGGACTATAAAGCGTGATTTAACCGACAGAGTAAGTCCTCTGCTTTTTAAACGGGGGAGTTTCTCTTGTATTCAGTGGGAGCGTAAGCCGGGTTGCAAGGGCGAGCAGCAAAACGAAGTTTCGCAACCAGCCTCACTCTGAATGTAAGGGCGAATACTTTCGCCGTTGGTTACGAGAATTTTTGTATAATAAAAATTTCAGTAGTCTTGAATGTAAAAGTATTTTCTCTTATTATACAAGTTATATTGAAGTTGATAAAAAAAGGTGGGGTGAAAAATTTATTTTTTCACCCCACCTTTTCTCATTTATTAAGTTAAATCACAAGCTCATATATATAGTCAAATCACTTGAAAACCCGAACAAGTTCGGCGGCTAAAAATCATTTTTACTGTGTCATCGTCAGTCGGCGTAGGCTTTCGACTACGCTCTCTTTCCCAGGACGCATGGGCGAGCGGTAAAGCGAAGCTTTACGACCAGCCTCTTCCTTGTAAAAACAATTTTTATCTCGCCTCCTTTTGATCCTTTTCAAGTGATTTGACTATAATACAAAGGCGCTGTGAAAAATAAAATTTATCTAAAAGAAAATTAAGAACTTTTTCAAATTTTGTTTTAGGGAAACACCGCACAAAGAGGAAATAAAAATAATTTTACGAAAAAATACGCTCCTA
>CANOGI010000124.1 GCA_947565475.1 uncultured Eubacteriaceae bacterium | reverse complement strand
GATTTACACAGAAACGGATATTTTATTATTCAAGACCCTAAAAAGTTTTGTTTTGGTGTAGACGCGGTTTTGCTTTCAGGGTTCGCTAATGTAAAAAAAGATGAGAGAGTCATTGACCTTGGTACGGGTACGGGAGTTATTCCTATTCTTATGGAGGGAAGATATGGGGGAGAAAATTATTATGGCATTGATATTCAAGAAGAAAGCGTAGAAATGGCGAGAAGAAGTGTAAAACTTAATTCTCTTGAGAATAAGATTAAAATTTCACTTTGTGATATTAAAGAGGTTTTTAACAAATTTGAGTGTTCATCATTTGATGTTGTTATTTCTAATCCTCCTTATATGAATACAGGCGGAGGAATTATTAATGAATATGGACCTAAAGCTATTGCGAGACATGAGATTTTATGCGACCTTGACGATGTTGTATACGCCGCAGCGAAACTTTTGAAGTTTGGTGGGCGTTTTTATATGATTCATAGACCTCACAGACTTGTTGATATTTTTTCTGTTTTGAGAAAATATAAAATTGAGCCTAAAGTTATAAGGTTTATTCATCCGTATTTTGATAGAGAACCCAGCATGGTTCTTATAGAGAGCAGCAGAGGCGGAAAATCCATGCTTAAGGTTTTACCTCCGCTTGTTATATATGAAAAAAATGGGGAGTATACTAAGGAGATTTATAAAATTTATTATAAGTGATAAGGAGTTGTTTTTATGAGCGGGACTCTTTTTGTTTGTGGTACGCCTATCGGTAATCTTGATGATATTACATTCAGATGTGTCAATACATTAAAAAATGTTGATTTAATAGCGGCGGAAGATACCAGACAAACGGTTAAATTATTAAATCATTATGACATAAAAAAAACTCTCACAAGTTATCATGAGCATAATAAAATTACTAAAGGGCCTAAAATTATAGAGGAACTTAAAAACGGAAAAAATGTCGCTCTTGTAAGTGACGCTGGTATGCCTGGAATCTCGGATCCTGGAGAAGATCTTATTAATCTTTGCTATGAGGAAAATATTTCTGTTACTGTTATTCCAGGACCTACGGCCGTTGTTTCTGCCGTAGTGCTTTCAGGAATAGGCTCAAGAAGCTATTGTTTTGAGGGATTCCTTCCAAATGGTAAAAAACAGAGGATTTCTGTTTTAAATAGACTTAAAACAGAAGAAAGAACCATTGTTTTATATGAAGCGCCTCATCATCTCAAGGGAACTTTGGCCGAGCTTTATTCGGTTGTTGGAAACAGAGAGGTCGCTATTGTAAAAGAACTTACAAAGAAACATGAAAATGTAAATAGGGGAAAACTTGAGGATATAATAGAATATTATAACGAAAATGAACCGAAAGGCGAATTTGTTGTTATTATAAATGGGATTGGGTTAGACGAGAGCTGTGAGGAAAAACAGACTTTTTTTGATAATATATCCATTGAGGAACATATGGGAATTTATCTAAAACAGGGAATGGACAACAAAGAGGCGATGAAACGGACGGCAAGGGATAGGGGAGTCGGAAAAAGGGAGATTTATGCGTATATCAATAAAAATAAATAGAATTAAATTTATTGCGGCATATTTGCAAATTAAGTAATGAGCGATATTAGTTTGGGTCTATACGATTTAAGGAGTATTTCTATGAATTTAATTGATGGTGAAAAAGGTTTTATTTATAAAGTTAAATCAATAAATCTTGACGAGCGGGTAAAAAGACGTTTTGAAATTCTTGGGATGATAAAAGATACTGATATACTTATATTGAATAAAAAGAGGAATGGGTCAATTATTATTAAATTAAGAGGAACTCGATTCGCGATAGGAAAAAAATTCGCTGAGGGAGTAGAAATCGGGGGTGTATCTGATTGACTGATAATTTAAAAATCGCCTTTATAGGGAATCCTAATTGCGGAAAAACCACTCTTTTTAACGCGTATACAGGCGCTAATTTAAAAACAGCCAATTGGCCTGGAGTTACGGTTGAGAAAAAAGAAGGGCGGTTTGTTTTTAATCAGAAAAATATTTTTGTTACGGATTTACCTGGTACATATTCTCTATCATCATATACTTTAGAGGAACGTCTTTCAAGAAAATATATTATTGACGAGGAAGCTGATGTTATTATAGACGTAGTGGACGCGTCCGCTCTTGAGAGGAACTTATATTTGGCTCTTCAACTTATTGAACTTAGAAAACCTCTCGTTATAGCTCTTAACATGATGGACGTTGTTGAGGAAAGGGGAATGAGAATTAATATTTCTAAACTTTCTGAAATGCTTGGAGTTAAAGTTATTCCTGTTTGCGCGAGAAAAAGAAAAGGTCTTGACGAGCTTATGGAGAATGTTTTCGAGGTTTTTGAAAAACGAGATGAAAGCAGAGAATTTAATAATTTATGTTTTACATACAGCGATTATATAGAGTCTAAAATTTCGGAAATAGTCAAAAGATTTGAGACTAAATATCCTTATACTAAAAATCATAGATGGTATGCTATTAAATTTCTTGAACATGATGATGAGGTTAAGAAAGAATATATTATAAATCTTGATGATATTGTAGAAAAAAATTATGAGGATGAAATTATAAAACAAAAATATGATTTCGCAGAAAATATTTCTCATAAAGTTCTAATTAATAAAACAGAAAAAAATTTACTTACTGATAAAATAGATTTGGCTGTTACAAATCAATTTTTTGCTATTCCGATTTTTTTCTGTATTATGACTTTTATTTTCTTTTTGACTTTTTTTGTTGGAGATTATTTGAAAGGGTATATTGAGGAGGGAATAACAATATTTTCAGACTGTCTCCTAATATTACTTCAAAAAATAAATTGCGGTGAGTTTGTAAGTTCTCTTATTATTGATGGAATTATCGCGGGAGTGGGGGGAATTATCACTTTTTTGCCCAATATTTTTATTTTGTTTATTGGACTTGCTTTTCTTGAGGACAGCGGTTATATGTCGAGAGCGGCTTACGCTATGGATGGAATTATGAGTAAAATAGGTCTTTCGGGCAGAGCTTTTATTCCGATGTTATTGGGGTTTGGCTGTACAGTTCCCGCTATTATGGCATCAAGAACTTTGGAAAACTCAAGAGACAGGCTTAAAACAATTCTGATTACTCCGTTTATGTCATGCAGCGCCAGGCTTCCCATATATTTGATAATTTCTGAGATTTTTTTTGGGGATTACGCTGTTTTCGCCGCTATTTCGATGTATATTATAGGAATTTTAATGGCTGTTCTTGTAGCTCTAATTTTAAATAAATTTAAATTATTTAAAGAACACAGTGATTTGCTTATTGAGCTTCCCGAATATAAAATACCTAATTTACGAACAGTTTTTATATATGCTTGGGAAAAGGTTAAAGACTATCTTACCAAAGCTGGTACAACTATTTTTGTGGCTTCAGTTATATTATGGTTTTTGCTTAATTTTAACATTAACGGGTTTTCAGGAGGTATGGAAAATAGCTTCGCCGCTGAGATTAGCAAGATTCTTATACCTGTTATGACTCCTTTGGGGCTTGGAAACTGGCAGATTATTACGGCTCTTATATCAGGAATAGCCGCTAAAGAAGTTGTTGTTTCAAGTATGAGCATTCTTTTTAATATAGCTAATATTTCTTCTTTTGAGGGACGGGGCAAGCTTTATACGGCATTGTCAGAAATAGGTTTTTCAAATATTAACGCGTATTCCTTTATGCTGTTTTCTCTTTTATATATACCTTGTGCTGCTACTATTGGAATAATAAAAAAAGAAACAGGTTCTTTTAAATGGGTTTGTATTTCTCTTTTTTTGCAGTTTATTACAGCTTGGAGCGTTTCTTTTTTATTTTATACTGTCGCTGTAAATATATAGTTTATGCTGAAAATAGTTTGAAAACAAATATGTATAAGAGTCAGAGAAAAATAAACTATATAACAGATGATTAATAATCAATATAATAGGTAATTATTAATTTAATCTCAAGCTGATATTATGTAATTTAGTCACTTTCTATAATAAATTAAAATATTGTTGATTATTTTTTCACTTGAAAGGAATTATTCAAATTTTTATTTACACATTTTTAACAACTGATATATAGTTTTAGATATATTTTTAATAAGGCTAATAAAAAGAAGAGGGGGAAGCAAAAATAAAATGTTTCCCTCTCGGTTTTGAAAAGATAGAGATATTATTGAAAGTATAGGGGGATTTTTTGGAAGCACCGATTAATTTACCGAAACAAATCGGAAAAAATTATTTAAGTTTTTGAAAGTTGAATTAACCAGTGTTTCCGTAAATTTTAAAAGTGTTGAATTTTAAATATATGGTATAAAAAATAATTATGAAGAATATAATTTTAGCGCAATTATTTTTTTCCATAATTTATTAGCTGTCTTTATTAACAGCCACATTCAAAGCTTTTGCATTCTGTTTCACAGACATCGCGAGCTTCTTTTTTATCGCAGCCAACCACAATATCAGTTAATTTGCAATAGTCAGATGTGTCATGGTGTTTGCATGTTTCAACACGGCATTTAATAGCCTGACTTCCTACATTTGACATATTATCACCTCCGAAAAAATAGAATTAAGAGAACTAATCTAAGATTTAATAAAAATGTTAATGTTTAAAAAATTGCTGAATCGTTTTGTAAATTATACAATTTCTATTTCGTAAGGTATATGCGTTTTTTATTTCTTAGTATAGTCCTTATGAATTAATTACAGAAAGGACAACATAAAATATTTTGTAAACACAAAGTTTATAAAATCCAGTAAAAATTTATTAGAAAATTTATTGACGTTTATTTAATAAACAAAAAAGTTTTCCTTTTTTATTTTAAACTGAAATAAAAACTTTGATTTTTATAAATATTTTTATTGCCTCCTGTAGATTTTAGTATTTACTTAATTAAAAAAATTATTCTATAATTTTATTTTTTTTATGAAAGGAGTTTTTTATGTTTTTTGTTGATGGGCATTGTGATACAATTACCACAATAATGAAAAATAAGAAAAATTTTTATAGAAATAATTGTCATATAGATATTGAAAGGCTTAAAAGTTTTGATTCGCCGATTCAGGTTTTTTCTATTTGGCTTGAGAAAGAAAAATTATCAAATCCTTTTTTTTATTCCATGGAAGCTGTTGATTTTTTTAAAGGTGAAGTTTTAGTAAATCGTGACTATATTTCGGTTGCTAAGAGTTATCGTGATTTACGTGAAAATATAGAAAACAAAAAAGTAAGCGGGATTTTAGGAATTGAGGGGTGCGAGGCTTTTGAAGGGGAGATAATTAATATATATAAATTTTTTGATGTAGGGGTTAGAGTTTTCACAATAACATGGAATTATGAAAATGAACTTGGTTTTGGAGCTGTGACAGAAAGTACAGATGGTTTAAAACCTTTTGGGAAAAAAGCTGTGAAAGTTATAAATGATTTAGGTGGAATTATTGATGTTTCTCATTTGAATGAAAAGGGATTTTATGATATTTGTGAAATATCTGAAAAATCTTTTATCGCAAGTCACTCAAATTCTAAAAAAATATGTGGACATTTGAGAAATCTTACTGATACACAGATTAGAGAAATTTCACAAAGAAAAGGAATAATAGGAATAAATTTATACCCATATTTTCTTGAGGATGATGGAAACGCTGATATAAAATCTGTAATTAAACATATAGACCACATTATAAATGTGGGTGGCGAAAATGTTTTAGGGCTTGGCTGTGATTTTGATGGAATTGATAAAGTCCCTGATGGAATTAAAGATGTTTCTGATATATATAAATTATATTATGAAATAGAAGATTATTTTGGAGAGAAAATTGCCGATAAAATTATATGCAAGAATTTTTTGAGTTTTTTTGAAAATAATTTGGAACTTTAAAATATACTTTTTTTCAACTGATATTAAAAAACGTAAATAAAACACAATATGAGTGTTGTGATTAAAAATTGTTTTAAAGCACAAAGAGATAGAATACTTAATAATGATTTTTTTGAGAAAATAAACGACAAGTAAATAAATATAAATAGGATAATTATAGTTAATTTAAAGTTTAGGTCAAGCCTTTTCAAAGGCCCTCCGGGCTTGGGACAGCGTCTTACGGTTTTAATCTTTAAGTTGGTGCGAATAAGGCAGAGCCTCAAGGTTTTTATTCTTAAAGAACATTTTTGGATGTTTGGAACCTTTTTGCTATAGAAAAAGGTTCCATTAATCATAAATTTCCGTTGAACTCACGTTAATAAGATATTTTTATCCCAGTGGAAAAAGCTTTGATAATGTTAGCGAAGCCTTAATAAATCAAGTTCAAGAATGTATAAATAATCTTCTCTAAAGATTTGCAGAATATCTTACACCTAAGTAATTAGAAAATTTAATCATATTTTATAGTTGTTATAAATTTCCGATTTGATATTGCAATTTATAAATTTTATAATTTCGGGAAAATTTAAAAATTTTACTTGCAATGACTTATCTTGTATGTTATAATAAGCACTGTGTAAAAATCCTATGTTCAGAATTTGGTATCTCCGACCTATTCTTAGCATAAGGGCATTTATATTAATTTTATATTTTGGAGGATTGAAAAATGATTGTTGACAAAAAAGCGATTGTGGCTAAATATGGCAGAAACGAGTCTGATACAGGCTCTCCGGAAGTTCAGGTGGCATTACTTACCGCTAGGATTAACCATTTGACGGAGCATCTTAAAGAACACAAAAAGGATCACCATTCAAGAAGAGGTCTTTTAAAGATGGTTGGTCAAAGGAAAGGTCTTTTGAATTATATTAAAGCAAAAGATATTGTTAAGTATCGTGAGCTTATCAG
>CANOGI010000123.1 GCA_947565475.1 uncultured Eubacteriaceae bacterium | reverse complement strand
AATTGTTTTTATATACTTTATTTCAAACGTGCCGTACAAGTTAAGTTGGGTTGATTTTATGTGTGAAAAAACAAGGCTTGATTTAGTTTTAAAAGAAAAATTCGGTTTTTCAAGAGAACACTCTAAAGAAATTATTGAGAAAGGGTATGTTTCTTTTGGCGGTAAAATTTTTAGAAAACCGGGCGAAAAGGTTTTTAAAGATACGGAGTTTAATATTGATGAAAAAGGTTATTTAAAGTATGTCGGAAGAGGCGGACTTAAACTTGAGAAAGCTATTGATTTATTTAATATTAATATTTCGGACAAGGTTTGTATTGACGTAGGAGCGTCAACGGGAGGTTTTACGGATTGTATGCTTCAATATGGCGCAAAAACTGTTTTTGCTGTTGATGTTGGAACGGGTCAGCTTTCTGATATTATAAAAAATAACCCAAGAGTTATTTCTATGGAAAATACTAATATTGTGAATTGCCGTAAAGAGGATTTTTCTTTAAATATTGATTTTGCCACCGTAGATGTTTCATTTGTTTCTCTTACGAAAATCTTATCTTATGTAATGGATATTTTAAATGAAAGCGGAGAGGCCATTATACTTATTAAACCGCAATTTGAGGCGGGAAGGAGAAATGTGGGGCGAAAAGGAATTGTGAGAGATCCTAAAACTCATAAGAATGTTATAAAGTCTATTTGTTCATATGTTTTTGAACTGGGTTTCGCAATAAAAAATATTACTTTTTCTCCAGTTAAAGGTTCTGATGGAAATATTGAGTATATTATGTATATCTCAAAAGTAGGGAATGGAATTAACTCGATAGATTTTAGTGATTTTATTGAAAGAGTTGTTTTGGAAGCGCACAGGCTCCTCTGATTATGGCTGTTTTTTATAAATAATATTGTGGCTGTTTTGCCGTTAAGGAGAATTTTATGGATAACATCGGACTTGTTATTAATTTGGAAAAAGACCCTTTTCTTGAGTATTCCAAAAAGCTTAAAGATTATATTTTGAGTCTTGGACGCAAGGTTATTGTGCTTGAAAAATTTAAAGACGCTTTAGGACTCTCTGAAAGCGCCCCTAATCTTAATGAGATATGCAAAAAATCTGATTTTGTTACAGTTTTGGGTGGTGACGGGACAATTCTTACGGTGGCGAGGTGCGCTTCCGTTTACAAAACTCCTATTTTGGGAATTAATTTAGGAACTTTGGGATATTTGGCCGATGTTGAAAAAAATGATGCTTTTAAAGCTGTTGAGAAAGTTTTAAATAACAATTTCTCAATCGAGAAAAGGATGATGCTTGAGGTTTTTAAAGATGGAAAGCCTTTTGACAATAATTTTGGACTTGCCTTAAATGAGGTATGTTTGAGGAACAGCACTTTTTCTCGTATGATTAAATTTGAAATGAGAATAAATGATGAATTTATAGACAGTTATAGGGCGGACGGTGTTATTGTGTCTACGGCGACAGGTTCGACGGCTTATAATCTATCGGCGGGAGGTCCTATTTTAAAACCTGACACGGAGCTTATTTCAATTACTCAGCTTTGCCCGCATACTTTATACGCCAGGCCTTATGTTGTATCGGGAAACGACGTTATTAAGCTTAAAGTAAAGGACAGTGAAAAAAATGTTGTTCTGGTTCTTGATGGAATTGAAACTGTCAACGCTGAGGAAAGCAGTGAGATTATTATAAAACGCTCAGAATTTTTTACTCATATTATTAAAACTACGGGACTCGGGTTTTATGATATTTTAAGACGGAAAATGGTTGAAATCAGGAAGTGATATTTTTATGAAACTGAAGCGACAATCGAAAATTATTGAACTTATTAATAAAAATGATATTGAGACACAAGAGGAACTTGCCAGGCTTCTTCAAGAGGCTGATTTTTCCGTTACTCAGGCCACAATATCAAGAGATATACGAGAGCTTAAAATAACAAAGGTTATGGACGGGAAAAAACAAAAATACGCTCTTTTACCTGATGAGACTCCTGTCGTTTCTGAGAAACTTATAAGAATTTTCCGAGACGCTGTTACTCATATAGATTGTTCTCAAAATATTATTGTTATTAAAACTCTTGATGGAATGGCTATGGCTGTCGCCGCGGTTTTGGACTCTATGGAAAATTCTGAGATACTTGGCAGTATAGCGGGTGACGATACTGTTTTTTGTGTTATAAAATCTGAGAAAAACGCTGTAAAACTTATAGAGAGGCTTAAAGAGCCTATTGGTTTTAAAGAAGTGTCAGCTGATTAATAAGTATTTTAAATAAATGGTTATAGGCGTTGAGTTTTAAACGATTGATTATTAAAGCGTGTTTATAAACTTTGTGATAACTGTTAAAATTGTATAAAAAATAAGTGAGTTTAAGTAAACGGATTTTTTTTGGCTTATTTTATTTTTTATAATTTTTAGTGTGTATTTTAATTTTAAGACAAATTGTAAATAAGGTGTTACACTAATGTTTAAAAGGTGGTATTGATTTATGATAGAACATTTGTACATAGAAAATGTTGCCCTTATAGAAAAAATCAATATTGAGTTTAACAAAGGATTAAATATTCTTTCTGGTGAGACAGGTGCAGGTAAATCAATTATTATTGATTCTATAAGTTTTGCCACAGGGCAACGTCCTGGTAAGGATTTTGTTAAAAAAAACGCCTCAAAGGCTTTAGTGGAACTTATTATTTTCATTGAGAATGATTTTGTGGCTGAAGAAATAAAAAAATTTGGCGTTGAGATTGATGAGGATAACTGTGTTTTGATATCAAGAAGCGTTACTTCCGCCGGAAAAACCACGTCAAAAATAAACGGTAAAAATGTTACGGTAGGTATGCTTAAAGAAGTTTCCTCATTTCTTATAGATACTCATGGACAACATGAATACCAATCTCTTATGAATCCTGTGAAACATATCGGTATTGTTGATAATTTTTGCGGTGATAACTTTATAAAACTAAAAGAAAAGCTTTCAGAAAAATACAGGGATTATAAAAATATATTAAAAAGTATTAGAAATATTGATGGGAATGAAAAAGAGCGTGAAATGAAGACAGAGTCATATCAATTTCAAATTGAGGAGATTGAAATGGCCAATCTTAGAGAAAATGAGGAGGAAGAGCTTCTCTTAAAAAGAAAGATTTTGAGCAATTCTGAAAAGCTCAAAGAACACTCAAGGCGTGCTTTATCTCTTCTATACAGAGATGAAAACGGCTCTGTTTCGGATAAAGTTTCATCCGCTCTTGATAGTTTGTTTGAGATAGCCCGTCTTGACCCAGAACAAAAAGAACTGTGTTCTGAGCTTGAGGGTATTTCAGCGGAGCTTGAGGACGTTGTTGAAAGAATAAATATATATGCCGACAGTATTGACAGCAATGAGGCGGAACTTGAGGAAATTGAGGAAAGACTTGATTTCCTTTATAGGATTAAAAGAAAATATGGTAAAGATATAAAGGCGATTTTAAATTATTGTCAGGAACTTAAAAAAAAGCTTGATTTTATCTTAAATAGTGAGGAAGAACTGACTAAATTAAATGAAAGAAAGAAAACCGCTGAAAATGAGATAAGAAAAATATGTGACTTGATTTCAGAGGAAAGGAAGAACGCTGCTGAAAAAATACAGATAAATGTTGAAAAAACTTTAAAGGAGCTTGGTATGAAAAACGCTAAGTTTAAGGTTGACGTTTCGAGGAAGAATGAATTTACGACAAACGGAAGAGACAAAATTGAGTTTTTAATATCTCCCAATCTTGGAGAGGATTTAAAGCCTTTGGCCAAAATCGCTTCCGGAGGCGAGATGAGCAGAGTTATGCTTGCCATGAAAGTTATTTTGGCGGACGCCGATACCGTTGAGACTTTTATTTTTGACGAGATTGACACGGGTGTAAGCGGAAGAACCGCTCAGCAGGTAGCACAGAAGCTTTCAGACTTAGGGAAAAAACGTCAGATTTTATGTATTACCCATCTTCCTCAAATCGCTGCTATGGGAGACAGTCATTTTCTTATTGAGAAAACGTCTGACTCAAGTTCTACAACAACTAATATTTATGAGCTTGACTATAAAAAAATTATACATGAGATTGCGAGACTTACGGGCGGTGTCGAAATTACTGAAGCGACCTTAAAAGCGGCGGAAGAAATGAAAAGGCTCGCTCTTGAGCTCAAATAATCCCTGAAATTATCTTTTGCTACGTCAAGACTTTAGGAGGTTTTTATGAAATTAAGGAATTTAATTGTCTTTATGATTGTTTTATTTATATTTACAGGATGCAAAATGAGTACGAGGACAGAGGACTCGACGGGAGATATTAACTCAAATAACGCTATTGAAAAATATAACAATGCTGTTGATTATATTTTTAACGCCGATTCATATACGATAAGCGGAAATACAGCCATAAATATGACTGAAGAGGGAAAAGAAAACATTAATATGGGAATGTCAATGACATCTGAGCTTAAAGCGAAAAACGACGAGAAAGGGAATAAAGTCGCTGAATTAAATACGCTTTTTAAACTTGCTGATATGACGGAAGAAGGTGGAGGATATTATAAAGACGAATATTTTTATCCAAAAGCCATAAAGCAAAAAATAAAAACAAATTATGAAAATATATTTTCTGAGGGAAATATAAATATTTTTAAGATTACTGAGAAAGCCCTTAATCAAGGCGTTAAACCTGTAGCGGAAAAAATTGAAGAGGGATACAGAGTTGATTTTGAGTTAGATGTTAATATGCTAAAACAGGAAATCCCTGGATTGATTTCAAATATTTCTGACTATTTAAGGATTTCTGAATATGATTTTACTATGAGTAGCTGTAAAATTTCTGCTGTCATAGGAGATGACGGAATTTTAAAATCTGAGAAATTTACAAGTAAGGCTCAAGTAAATCTTTACGATGGGACAAGCGAGAAAGATTTCAGAAACTTTAAAGTCAACTGCGATATTGAGATTACTGAAAATATTTTAGATGTCAATAAAACAGAGGTTGTTTTTCCTGACGGTTTAAACGAATACGCCGATGTTACCCCGAAAGCGTCGGCTGAGAAAACCTCAGAGTAAAAATAGAAATATACTGTTTTTTTAAATTTTTAAGAAAGGAAATTTTACAATTTTGTTTGCTTAATTATTTTGCTTGAAAGTATTTTTACACTGGTAACGATTTACTTATTGAGCAGACGATTGTAATAGGGAAAATAAATATGATTATTGAGGCGTTTTCCGCTGATGATACGGAGCAAGCCGGTCTCTTGCTTGGAACGGAGGCAAAAAAGAAAGATATATTTTGTCTTACGGGAGATTTAGGAGTCGGAAAAACTATTTTTTCAAAAGGCTTCGCTAAAGGTCTTTTAATAGATGAGGATGTTACAAGTCCAACTTTTACTATTGTGAATGAATATCAAAATGGCAGGCTGCCTTTTTATCATTTTGATGTATACAGACTTAAAAATTCAGATGAGATTTTTGAGCTTGGATTTGATGAATATTTATTTGGAGACGGGGTTTGTCTTATTGAATGGGCTGAAATTGTGGAAGAGGCTATTCCCGAAGACGCTATTTGGATTAATATTGAAAAAGATTTATCAAAAGGTGAAAATTACAGGGTTATTAAAATTGATGAATAATTATAATGGAACAGCAAATTACTGATAAAAGCATGGTTACGGTAACTTTATTTATAAAAAGAATTTTAGAAAAATATATTTTATACGTGTAAAGAGATTTATAGCAATTTGTGAGGTTTTTAGCGCAAACAATATGAAATTATTGTAAAAAAAATGTTGTTTTTATATGCTGATTTTATATATTGTTATAATTATAGAGACACTGATTAATATATTAAATATTTTTTAAGTAAATTTATAACAAGAAAAGGCTGTAAAAGCGGTTTAAGGTTATTATAAAGAGGTTTTCGTCAATAGGCGAGAACCAAATAAAATTATAAAAATGTGATTAGTTGGTGTTTTTGTGATATTTAAGAGGTGTTCTTTATGAAAATTCTTGCTATTGATACTACTTCCCTTGTTGCCAGTGTTGCTCTTGTTGATGAGAAAAAGACTATTGCTGAATTTACGACAAACTATAAAAAAACTCATTCTCAAACGATTATGCCTATGATTGAGTATCTCAAAAATATGGTTGAGCTTGATATAAACACAGTAGATTATATTGCCTGTACCAGCGGGCCAGGTTCTTTTACTGGACTTAGAATCGGCGCGGCCACAGCGAAGGGGCTTGCTTTCGCTGTAAATAAAAAAATTATACCTGTTCCTACTCTTGACGCTTTAGCATATAATGTTTTTATGAACGGTGAAATTATAGCGCCTATTATGGACGCAAGGAGAAATCAAGTTTATACGGCGTTTTATGAATGGAAAAATGGCAAATTCGCTCGTATAAGCGATTATATAGCTGATGATATTAAACTTGTACTTAAAAAGCTTTCTGAGTTTGATAAAAACGTTATGTTTTTAGGTGATGGTATAGAGGTTTATAAAAATACCATAATGGATTTTAACAGTAACTTTATTTTCGCTCCATCTCATATAAATGCCCAAAGAGCTTCCGCTGTGGGCGCGCTCGCTATAAAATACGCAGAAATGGGCGGAGAAGTGTCTCCGAGAGATTTTGAGTTAATTTATTTAAGGAAATCACAGGCGGAAAGGGAATTTGATGAAAGGGAAAAATCAAAATGATAGTTTTTACTAAGGCTGGAAAAAATTATATAAATGATATAGCTGAAATAGAAAAGGAGTGTTTTTCAACTCCTTGGACTAAATCCTCTTTTGAAAAAGATATTTGCAAAAATAAATTTGCCGTGTATATTGTGGCTGTTGACGACGAAACGGGTAAAGTTGTGGGA
>CANOGI010000122.1 GCA_947565475.1 uncultured Eubacteriaceae bacterium | reverse complement strand
GTGTAAGTTCTCCCGCGTTTAATTTGTCCATAATAACCTGTAAAGGAGAAATGCCGCCATTCTTCATTTTAAGATAGTATCCCTCATCACAGCTTATAACTCCTTGTTCATACATAACAAGCAAAAGACTTGTTCCTAAAATATCACCTTTATCAATTCCGTCCATAACAATTTGTTTAGCAAGATCATTATCTGTGACAGCGCCTTTATCAATAGATAATATATAATTTTTAACTTTTTCCTGTTCACTATCTTTTTCCGCCGAAAAAACTTTCTTTACATCAATGTGATTTGAGTCAACCATAGATGATAGAATTTCTTTATATGAATACTCATTTTCAGAAATTCTGTTAAGAATAGATTTTCTCAAGGCTTCCTCAAAAATATTATAAGCCGCTTCCTGAAGTTTTCTATCAACAGTTAAAAACACTTTATTCCCCGGAACAGGCTCAACGCTTTCAGAATCAATATTTTTTATTCTTCTTCCAAAAGTATCAACCTCAACATATTTTTTCCCGTTTTTACCTCTTAGTTGCTTTTCAAAAGCTTTCTCAATTCCATCTTTTCCTATAAGATCGTTTAAGCTGTATTCACCATCAGAATTATATTCCACAAGCTCTGATTCGGTTATTCCCCTTATATATCCAAGAAGATGTGAAAAATATTTTCCAGACGGATAATTCCTTAAAGCCTCAACATCAATATAAATTCCCGGATAATTTCGTTTCTCCTCCTCAATAGCTGTAATAGTCTCATTTTTTACATCATAAGCGACCACAACAGGAATATACTTAGAATAACGTTTAAGATGAAGTTGACATTGCAAAGAAAGAATTTTACGGGCGTCTTCATCAGACCATTTTTCATCAACGGAAAATTTCTTCTTTAACTCATTAAAACATTCCTCCGCCGTTAAATTTTCCTCAAGACCCATATCTTTTTTCCATCTTTTCTCTTGATTTTGACTTCCATCAAATTCAAACACAAAAGGCTTTGTCTTTGAAATAGGAAAATCATCCACTATATCCTCGCCATTTTTCTCAAGTAAATTTATGAGCCTAACAAAAACATCATTTTGATTATCAACTGTAATGCTCGCGTCAATATTAACTGTGAAAGAAGATTTATTTATAGCCAAAGGCACGCCGTACCTGTCATAAATAGCCCCTCTTGGCGCTGATACAACAACTTTCTGCAAGGTAGTTGTAGCCACCTGTTTATTATAAAAATCTCCCTTTACTATTTGAAGATTAAATAATTTTACTGTAATAACAGAAAAAATAACTACTATTATAACATACAAAATAACAAGCCTATTCTGAAAAATTTTACACATACTTTGAAAGAAAGATTTCATATTTTCCCTCCTGATTAATATTAATCATCAAAAAAGTTTTCTTTTTAAGCTCTCTCTCTTTTCAAGTTTTTCATTTACTATGTAAAAGAGTTTATACATAAAAACTGAAAACAACGCCGTATAAGCTGTTTCGGGAATAATAACATTACTTAGAAAATAAAATAAATCAGTATAACCCAAAATTAAAACATTAAAAATATAAAAAACAAATCCATACAAAAATGTGCTCGCTAAAGTCATTAAAAGAGGTATAAGAAAATTTTCAGTAAAAAAATCGGCACAAAATTTTCCGCATAAATATCCTGTCATCATACCTAAGAAAGCGTTCATCCCAACATATCGGCAAAAGAAAATATCCTGTAAAATTCCTACCGTAAAACCAATAGCAGCCCCTTCAAACTCTCCTCTCATAAAAGCGAAAGAAACAATTACTATTATCGCTGTATTTGGAACTATATTAATTATTTCAATACCGTGCAAAAAAGTAGATTGAATTATAAAATTCAAAACAATTATAACCGCGGTAACAAAGAACCTCACTTTTTTACCTCCTCAAAGTTTATTTGTCATAAGGCAAAATCATATAACACACATAAACTTTAGTACCAATAAAAAATCATAAAAATAGATATTAATTAAAACATATTTAATTTTTATAATTCTCTTAAATATTCTGGCTTTATAAAATTAAAAACGATTTTGTAAAAAACATATAAATTTATAATATAAAATGTTTCTACAACAACTCAAGAAAATTTTAGGACAAAAGAATAAAATAATCACTTAATATACCGTGTTTTATCAAAGTTTACTTACTCATTCTTTTATTGTTTTGTTATATATAACCTAATTTAAGTTCTTTTTAAAGCTTTGAGTGATAATAAGAACATTTTCAAGATGTTTAAAGTCTACTGTCGGTGAAATCAAAGCACACTTTGTGAGAGTATTTTCATCTGTTTGAATATCTTTTACATATCCTATTGTAGTTCCCGGGGGATAAATATCGCTCAAATGTGACGTAACAATTTCATCTCCATTCATAATTTCAGCGTCGGTGTCCACATATTCCATTTTACACATACCTTTATTTTCAAAATCGCCCCTAACGAATCCTATATCATCTGTTCTAAGACTCTTCGCCCCAACTGAATCAGTATCGTCGATAATAGAAATAACCTTTGAATAATTAAGGCCTGTTTCTGAAATCTTTCCAACAAGTCCGCCTGAAGCTATAACAACCATATTTTTTTTAATACCATCATTAGCCCCTTTATCAATAAGAAAGACATCATACCAATTACTTGTGTCTTTGGCTATAATTCTTGCCCCAACCTTTGGATAATCAGAATATTTTTGATCTATCTTTAACATTTCTGAAAGTTTTTTATTCTCATCCTCAATAAGTTTAAGACGATTTACCTCTGTCTGCAACGCGTATACTTCTTCTCTCAGTTTCTCATTCTCATTCTCAATTTCATTTATGTTTGTAAGGGCATTAAATTTGCTTGAAATCCAGTCCGTAATAGATGTATTAAAACTCTGAATTGGAGCTAAAATATACCCTATACCGCTTTCAAAAAAAGTAGGCTTGGCTCTATTTAATGAAAAGGAAATCATAAATAAACATAACACTGAGACAAGAGCTATAACAATTTTTTTATGATTTTTTAAAAAGTTCAAAACGGAACTCTCCTTATTATCAATTTTTATTACTTTTATAAACACCCTATAACATATTTAAAAAATATATATTATTTGTCAAAAATAATATAATAATAAACTTTAAAAAAATGATAATTACATTTTTTAATTAAATAACATCCCAAAACATAACCATATTTCAAAGAAAATATCTCTTTTTCTTCCGTTTGTTTTAATCTTTATTTTTTTGCCTATAAACTTATAAATAAATTCATAATAATGCTTCGCTTATAGCCATAATTTTTAATTTATATTCCTTAAAACATTGTAACTACAAATTAATTTCATAAAAACTTATTTCATTTTCAATTTTTGAGAAGAAATAAGAACCGACCTTAAAGTACTAATATGCTCAAGAACAAGACCTGTGCCAAGAGCGACACAATTCAAGGGTTCCGGAGAAATTTTAACAGGCATAAGCGTTTCTTTTGAGATAAGCTTGTCAAGCCCCTTAAGAAGCGCGCCTCCTCCCGTAAGGACAATTCCCGATTCCATAATATCTGAGGAAAGCTCAGGCGGGGTTTTTTCAAGAGTTGATTTAATAGCGTCCACAACAACATTAATAGGTTCACTTAAAGCTTCTAAAATCTCATTTGATGAAATTGTAATTGTTTTAGGGAGTCCTAAGACCAAATCACGCCCCCTTATCTCCATAGTTTTCCCCTCTTCAGACTCAAGATAAGCGCATCCTATAGAAATTTTAATATCCTCAGCGCTTCTTTCACCTATAGCGAGGTTGTATTGCTTCTTAATATAGTTTACGATACAAGAATCAAATTTATCACCAGCGGTCTTTACAGAAATACTTGTTACTATTCCTCCAAGTGAAATAACAGCGACCTCACTGGTACCTCCGCCAATATCTACAACCATACTTCCAACAGGCTCCTCAACAGGAAGACCGGCCCCTATGGCCGCTGCCATTGGCTCTTCTATAAGATAAGTGTTTTTTTCCTTAGCGCCCGCCGCTACAGCCGCCTCAATCACAGCTCTTTTCTCAACCTCTGTAACCCCTGACGGTATACAAATAACTATCCTCGGAGAAGATAAACCTCTCGGAACAGCCTTATTCACAAAATATTTAAGCATAGCCTGCGTAACCTCAAAATCCGCTATAACGCCCTCCTGCATAGGTCTTGTAGCGATTATTGAGGCTGGTGTCCTTCCAATCATCTCTTTTGCCTCATTTCCAACAGCGAGAACCTCATGAGTAATTGAATTTATCGCGACAACTGAAGGCTCATTAACAATAATACCTTTATTTTTAGCAAATACAAGAGTATTTGCTGTACCTAAATCAATACCAATATCTTTAGTAAACATATATACTTCTACCTCCGAAACAATGAAATAATCTATATTTAAATTACAATCTTTTTTAATAGTTTATTTAATTTATTTGAATTTATTTAATAAACAAAAAATCGATATATTTTAATGTGAATTTTTAATTAAGAGCTAATTTTATAGACTGTCAAAGTAGATAATAAATAGATTATTATAAAAGCATAATTTAGAACATATCCCAATAACTTAGCTCACACAAACGATAAAAAACGACAATTTACTATAAGTTTAATTATATTACAAATTATGTTATTTGTCCACACTATAAATATTAATTTTTTATGATATATTTAAATATATTATAAATACGTCTTTATAATTTTTTAACTACAAAAACCTAATATGAATTATTAGATTCATACCAAATTTTACTATTGCGAAAACTTGCATAAATAAAATTGACACATTTCAATTTTATTCTATTATTACATTGATAGATATTTTAATTTTTGGATATGACTTGAGACATATTTAAAAGTCACTGTAAAATATGTATGCTCTCAACTATCCAAATAATTATAAAAAACAAAATCAATAAACTTTTATAAGCATATATAGTATATCTAAAAACTATGTAATAGTTATTAAAATTGTACAATAATTCTTTCCTAAAAATTTAAATACTTTAATAAGATAATAAAATATCTAAATTAGCATAAAAAATAACCAAATTTCAAATTTCTTTTATCTTTTATGGAAATTCACAAAATTTTAACGCTAACCAATAAAATAATTCCTCAATATTATAGATATATATTATTAAAATCTCGTTGTTTATTTATTGGCACACTATAGGTATATATTTTAGTTTTCAGATACACCATAACTATTTTTTTATAAATTCCTGTGTATATTTAATTTTAAAGGTAATCTAATTCATTTATAACAAGATTATCGTAAAAACATATGCCCTCTTTTTTTTCGTCTGTTATATATAATAAAAAACAAAAAAAATAACGCCAAGACAAAAGAAAGCGCTTGTGAAACAGCTATACCCGTATCACCTATTATAAGTTGGTCTGTTCTAAGACCCTCAATCCAAAATCGACCTATACCATATCCTACAAAATACATAGAAACCATTTCTCCATCAAATTTTTTATGCCTTTTATATAAACTCATAATAATAAAAAGACCAATATTCCACATTGACTCATAAAAAAAAGTAGGATGCACTTGAATATATTTTACGATTTCTTCTGTTCCCGCAACCTTAAATTCCTTTAAATTATTCAAAACTTCCTCAGAAGTTTCTTTTATCTGTTCAACCTTATATCTCATAGCGAAAAAAGAATCCGTATATCCACCGAAAGCTTCTCTGTTTATAAAGTTTCCCCACCGACCGATAACCTGTCCTATAATAAGACCAAAAACAGCGGTATCAAGAAATTTAGCCAAACTTATTTTTCTTACTCTTGTATAAATCACCGAAACAATAATAGCGGCGATAATTCCACCATAAATAGCGAGACCACCGTTTCTTATAGCGAATATATTCCATAAATTATCTTTAAAACTATCCCATCTAAAAATAACATAATAAAGTCTTGCGCCTATTACACAAAAAACAATTGTCCATAAAAGATAATCTGTATAAATTTCTTTTTTTTGACCTGTTCTGCCCGCCTCATACCGTGCGACAAAAAGTCCGGCTAAAATTCCAAAAGCAATAATAATACCATACCAATAAATATCAAGTCCCAGTCCTAAAAAATTACTTATAGCGACTTTATTGACGTTTTCAAAACTTATCCCAATATTAGGAAACCATATATCGGGAGCTTGTACTATTTCTTCCATAACTACCTCCAAAACCATATCAAAATAAAATTTAAGAAAAGAGACCTATAACTTGCCAAAATAAATTTACAACGTATCTAAAAATTACTTTAAGATATATAAACAAAAAATTATAACCGCTAATAAATTTATATATTTAACAATAATACTTCAAATTTATTTTTCATACGTATTTTAATTTTTAAATACATCGTAAGTTTTTATGGTACACAATAAAAAACGGGGGATACTTTATTAAATACATATAAACTAAGACATCTTTAATGTTCAATAAGACTTAATACAATATTATTTTCACAAAACAAGTCATAAATTATTTCCTCAACGTTATCAACGCTAACATTTTTTAAACTCTCGCAATAATCAAAAAGAGTAATATTTTTTGTAAAAAAATCAACCTGAGCTGAAACAATTCCATCAACAGAATTAAACCCTTGTATAAACCTGCCAATATGTTTGTTTTTAATTAACTCAAATAATTTTTTATCAATTCCGGATTTTTTTAACCTAACAACTTCGTCAAGCAAAAACTCCCCGACAATTTCCGAACTTTCAGAAAATCCAGAAATTATTGCGAATCCATAGTCCCTCCCACAAGTATAAGCATAAGAGAAAGATTTGTCAATAAGTCTTTTTTCATATAATTTTTCATATAATTCAGAAC
>CANOGI010000121.1 GCA_947565475.1 uncultured Eubacteriaceae bacterium | reverse complement strand
GATTCATGGATATATGAATAACTGCGGATATGAGGACGTGAGAGAAAAAATCGCTTTTAACATTAATGGAAAGCAGGGAACACATTTTAACAAAGACAATATTATTATGACTGTTGGAGCGGCAGGAGCTTTAAATATAACTTTAAAAACAATTATTAATCCAGGGGATGAGATTATTTTATTCGCGCCGTATTTTGGAGAGTATGATAATTATATATCTAATTATGACGGTGTTCCTGTTGTCGTTAAGCCTAATTTTGAGAATTTTTCTATTGATTTTGAGGATTTTGAAAAGAAAATCTCAAGTAAGACAAAGGCTATTATTATAAATAATCCTAATAACCCGACTGGCGTTGTTTACTCGGAGGCTGATATAAAAAAGCTTGCTGAAATACTTGAGAGCAAACAAAAAGAGTTTAATACCTCAATTTATATTATTTCGGATGAACCATATAGAGAGCTTGTCTTTAATAATGAGGTTATTCCATATATTACAAAATATTATAAAAATACATTTGTAGGGTACTCATACAGTAAAACTTTATCTTTGCCGGGTGAGAGAATAGGTTATCTTGTTGTTCCATCGGAAATGGATTATTATGAAGAGATTTTTGGGGCTTTAGGCGTAGCTAACAGAATACTTGGATATGTAAATGCCACATCGCTTTTTCAAAATGTTATCTAAGAGTGTTTAGATGACACATCAGATTTAAGCGTATATGAGGAAAATAAAAATATTCTTTACAAAGCTTTGTGTGACTATGGTTATGAATGTGTTGAGCCAAAAGGAACTTTTTATATGTTTCCTAAATGTTTTATTAAGGACGATAAGGCTTTTTGCGAAAGCGCGAAAAAATATAGACTTATTATTGTTCCAGGCTCTACCTTTTCCTGCCCCGGATATTTTAGAATAGCTTATTGTGTTGATAAGAATACGGTAATTAACTCACTTGAAAGTTTTAAGCTTTTTGCCGAAAGCTATAAATTTTAATTGCAAAACAGAGAAAATCTGTTATAATTAATATGGAGTCTTATGAAAATTAAAATATATAAGAAAATTGTAAAGATTATGCATATGTTTTATGAAGGCTGAAAATAGTTTTTATGAAAATAGTTTTTAAAATATATTTAATTTTCATACATTGGTATCTAAAAACTAAAACGCGCTTAAAAATAAAAGCAAATTGTTTATTTTTAAGTTTATTGATTATATATTTGTTATTTAAACCATATGTTTTTTATTATTTATTTGGAGGATTTTATAATGGCAGAGGGAAAATCTAATTTTAAATGTTCGGGACAAGTTAATATTTCCGATGACGTTATTGCCGTTATCGCCGGAACTACCGCTTTACAGACTGAGGGAGTCGTTGGAATGGCCGGAAATTTCGCGGGGGATATAATAGAAATGCTTGGGAAAAGAAATTTCTCAAAAGGTGTTAAAATTTCTATTGAGGATAAAAATGTTTATATTTATCTTGGTCTTGTTATGAGATTTGGTAGTAAGGTTCATGAAACCGCTCTTATGGTTCAGAAAAGTGTTAAAACGGCGGTTGAGAATATGACAGGGCTTTCTGTCGCTGCTGTGGATATAAATATATCAAATCTGGTTTTTGACAAAAGCAAACCTGCCGATAAGTTTTTTAATGAAAGTTCAGATGAAACTATTATGTAGCGTATATTAAATTATAAAGCGAACGCGCCCATAGTTATGCTTATACCAATAATTTGCAATGGTTCGCAGACCGAAAGGAGTGCTGTAATGAGCAGAAGAACCGCGAGAGAACATATTTTTAAAATAATATTTCAAACAGAGTTCTATAAAGAAGACGAAGCGGAAGAGGCTATTGAGATTTATAAGGAAAATATTGAAAACGCCAATAAAACTGATATGGAATTTATTAAAAGTGAGATTAAAGGAATCATTGAAAACAAAGGTGCTGTTGACGAAGCTATAAATAAATATGCCGAGGGATGGGAGATAAACAGAATAGCAAAAGTTGATTTAGCGATTTTGCGTCTCGCGGTTTATGAGATTTTATATTCTGATGACGTACCTAATAAAGTAGCTGTTAATGAGGCTGTTGAACTCGCTAAATCTTTCAGCTCTGATAAATCACCATCTTTTATAAATGGTGTTTTGGGAAAAGTAATAAACAATTTGTAAATGTATTTTAGTGTGTTAAAAAATAAGATTATATTATAAATAAATATAAAATAAAGTTGTTGGTTAACTTTACAATTTTAGGAAATATATAATGTTTTAAGAAAATTATTCTATTTAGATAAAATTGCTGTAATTTGGGAGCTTAATATGAAATCACACATTTATTCCGTTTCTCAAATAAATAGATATATAAAAAATTTAATAGAAAAGGATATTTTTCTCAGAGATGTTTTTATTGAGGCGGAAATATCAAATTTTAAGGCTCATACCTCGGGACATTTTTATTTTACCCTTAAGGACGAGTTTGCCGCGATTAATTCGGTTATGTACAAATCTTATTCAAGGGATATTAAATTTTTACCGGAAAATGGTATGAAAGTTACGGTTTACGGGTATATTTCCATTTATGAAAAAACAGGGCAGTATCAACTTTGTGTGAAGATTATGGAACCTACTGGAAAGGGCGCTTTATACGCGGCTTTTGAACAGCTTAAAAATAAACTCGAGAAAGAAGGGCTTTTTGATATAGGAAGAAAAAGGCGAATTCCCAAATTTCCTCGAAAAATTGCTGTTTTAACATCTCCGGTGGGAGCGGCTATAAGAGATATTATCAGAATTTCAGAAAGAAGAAACCCTAATATAAAAATAGTTGTTGTGCCTGTCGTTGTTCAAGGTGAGACGGCGGCAAAGAGTATTTGTGAAGGATTAGATCGCATTAACAGATATAAAAACGCTGATGTTATTATACTTGGAAGAGGCGGCGGCTCTATAGAGGATTTATGGTGTTTTAATGATGAATTAGTTGCCAGAGCTGTTTTTAAATCAAAAATTCCTGTTATTTCAGCTGTTGGACATGAGACGGATTTCACTATTTCCGATTTTGTCGCTGATTTTAGAGCGTCTACTCCTTCGGCGGCGGCGGAAATAGCGGTTCCGAGTCTTTATGATATAAGGGATAACGTATACGCTCTTTACGATGAGCTTAATTATTGCTTTGAAATGAAAAAATTTAATTATGAAAGCAAACTTAAAAATCTTACTTCCTCATATTTTTTTAAAAAACCTCTTGACAGAATTTCTGATATGAGAAAACAGATTTTCGACTGTCAGAAAAATATAGATAAGGTGCTTTCACTTAAAAGGGAGAGAATGGGATCGAATTTGGATAATCTTGTTAATAGGCTTGAGGGAATTTCCCCTTTGAATGTTGTGAAAAGAGGTTTTTCAATAGCTTATAAAGACAATGTTCCTATAAGCTCGATTAATTCTGTTTCTGAAAATGACATTATACAAATAAGACTGAGGGATGGATATTTAAAAAGTAAAATTGTCGAAAAAGGTGAGTTTGATGCCAAAGAAAAAAACATTTGAGCAAGCTCTTTCAAGGCTTGAGGAGATTGTATCAAATATTGAAAATAACCAAACAACTCTTGAAGAATCGGTTAAACTTTATAAAGAGGGAATTGAGTTATCTATTTTTTGCGGGAAACAGTTGATAATGTTTTTAATGAGGAACCTTTTGATTATACAGAGGAATAAATATGGATAATATTATTTTTGAAAAAAAATTAAATCAATATATAGATTATATAAACAATAGACTTTCTGAAATACTTTCGATTGAATATCCCCCCAAGATTTATGAGGCTATGAGATACAGTGTTTTCGCGGGAGGCAAAAGGTTAAGACCTATTCTTGCCATTATGTCTTGTGAAATGTTGGGAGGAAACAAGGAAGAGATTATTGATTTTGCCTGCGCTCTGGAAATGATTCACACATATTCTCTTATTCACGATGATTTGCCGGCTATGGATAATGATGATTTTAGAAGAGGAGCGCCTACTTGTCATAAAAAATTTGATGAGGCTACCGCTATTCTCGCGGGAGATGCTCTTTTGAACAAGGCGTATGAGGTTATGATAGATAATGTTATTTTAAAAAAGGAAGAAAAGTTTCAAAAGGCTATGAAATATATCTCAGACGCCGCCGGAGTCAAAGGAATGATAGGCGGACAAGTTATTGACGTAATATCGGAAGGAAAGAAGATTGATTCGGACACCTTGTTATATATTCATAAAAATAAAACGGCGGCTTTGATTACGGCTCCTCTTAAAGCCGGCGGAATTATTGGCGGAATGTCCGATGATGAAATCAAGCTTATGGAAAAAGCTGGAGAGAATATTGGGATTGCTTTTCAAATTAAAGATGATATTCTTGATGTCACAAGTACAACGGAAGTTTTAGGTAAGCCTGTATTTAGTGATGAGAAAAATGACAAGATAACTTATGTAACTATGTTTGGAATAGAAAAAGCCGAGAAAGACCTCAAAATTTTAATGGATGACGCCTTAGGTATTATTGACGGATTTGGCGAGAAAAGTAAGTTTCTTTATGAGTATATTAAAAAACTTGTTTCAAGAATCAAATAAATTTTAATAAGAACTATTAAGTGAGCTGTATGAACTAATATTTACTTTTTGACGCTTTATACGGCAAACGGCAGATAAGGGGTATATATGTGAAAAATTACAAAAAAAAGAAAACTATGATTTATTGAAACTTATTTATTTTTTGTGATTTTTTTAATATTTTTCTTTTATGAAGATGTTTAAATTTTTTAATAATTAAAGATAATATGCCAGAGTTTTTTAGATATGCTTTAATTTTAGAAAGAAAATTTATATTTTAAGTTATGAAAACCTGTATTCGTATAGTTTTTGCAACTGCATGGAATTATTAAATAAGCTCTGATTAAATTTGAAAGTGGTATGTTTATGAAATATTTGGATAAATTAAATTTTCCTGATGATTTAAAAAAAATTAAAGAAAGCGAGCTCAGTTTTATAGCTGAGGAAATAAGAGAATTTCTTATAAATTCGGTAGCGAAAACGGGGGGGCATCTTTCTTCTAATCTTGGTGTTGTTGAGCTTACCATAGCTTTACATTATTGTTTCGATTTTTCTTATGATAAAATTATTTGGGATGTTGGACACCAATCGTATACTCATAAAATATTGACAGGAAGAAAAAATGAATTTAATTCTTTACGTAAAAAAAATGGTCTCAGCGGTTTTCCAAAATCTGAGGAAAGTATTTATGACTCCTTTAATACGGGACACAGCTCGACTTCTATTTCCGCCGGTTTAGGTATCGCTCAAGCGAGAAATCTATCAGGCGGGGGCTATAGCGTTGTTTCTGTAATAGGCGACGGCTCAATGACGGGCGGGCTTGTATATGAGGCTTTAAATAACGCAGCGAGAAGCGACGGCAAATTTATAATTGTTCTTAACGACAACCAAATGTCTATTTCAAAAAATGTAGGCGCTATGAGTAAGTATTTGACAGAGCTTCGTTCGGCCCCTAAGTATATTGAGGTTAAAAAAGATGTTTCCGAGCTTTTAAACAGTTTGCCTATTTTTGGTTCTAAGGTTATTAAAATTCTTGAGAAGACAAAGGACGGAATAAAATACGCTTTATTGCCATCGGTTATGTTCGAACAGCTTGGGGTTAAATATATAGGCCCTGTAGACGGGCATAACATTAGTAATCTTATAAGCGTTTTTAATAAAGTTAAAAAATTTGATAAACCTGTTTTAATTCATTTATTGACTACAAAAGGAAAAGGGTATAAAAACGCCGAAAAATATCCTTCCAAATTTCATGGGATAGGAAGTTTTGATGTTATGACAGGTCTTTCCCTTTCTGAGAAAAAGGGGGAAACATATTCTGAGATTTTTGGTAAGACTATGTGTAAGCTTTCAGCGAAAAATAAAAAAATTGTGGCTATTACTGCCGCTATGCCTTCAGGTACAGGGCTTGATTTTTTCTCAAAGGCGTACCCGTCAAGATTTTTTGATGTCGGCATTGCTGAAAGCCACGCCGTTACTTTTTCGGCCGGATTAGCTAAAGGTGGCTTTACACCTGTTTTTACAGTATATTCCACTTTTTTGCAAAGAGGATATGACCAAGTTATTCACGATGTTTGTATTCAGAAACTCCATGTTGTTTTTGCCATTGACAGAGCAGGGATAGTCGGGGACGACGGAGAAACGCATCAAGGTATTTATGACTTATCTTATTTATCACATATACCAAATATGACGGTTATTTCTCCCAAAAATAAATTTGAGTTTCAAAAAATGCTTGAGTTTTCAATTAATGAGTTTGACGCTCCTATTGCTATAAGATACCCTAAAGGTACGGCGTCAGAGGTTTTTAAAGAACATTTTGAGGAAATTGAGTTTGGAAAATCAGAATATATTTTTGACGGTAATAATATTATAGTTATATTTGTTGGAAATATGGCCGACATAGCTCTTGAAGTTTATAATAAACTTATTGAGTCTGGGTTTTCTCCGGCTTTGGTAAATGCCAGATTTATAAAACCTATTGATTTAGAATTAATACGAGACATAGAAAATCGTTTTGAGTTTGTTTTTACAATAGAGGATAATGTGAGGACGGGCGGATTTGGTAGTGGTCTTAATTCAGAGTTAATTAAAAATGGTATTTTTAATAAGAAGATATATAATTTCGCTTTTCCCGACGTATTTGTCAAACAAGGCAGTAAAATGGAAATTTATAAAGAATTTGGCCTTGATAGCGAAAAAATATTCGAAAAAATTATTTGTTTTATTGAAAAATACAAAAGTTTCTGTTAAAATATATTTGTGATAATGTATAAGTGTGTTTGAAAATTTAATAATGGTTATTAAATATATGTAAATTCGTGTCACTTTAGTGAGAAAACCGAGTGTTAAAGGCGACCTTTATATTTAAT
>CANOGI010000120.1 GCA_947565475.1 uncultured Eubacteriaceae bacterium | reverse complement strand
TTGTTGTAGAGGGCGTTGTATTTACTATGTTCGACTCAAGAACAAATTTATCAGCTCAAGTTGTTGAGGAAGTGAAGAAATATCTCGATAAAGATATTTATAAAAGTATTATTCCGAGAAATGTTCGTTTAAGCGAAGCGCCGAGCCATGGTCTGCCTATTAATTTATATGACTCTAAATCAAAAGGGGCGGAGGCTTATCGGTTGTTGGCGGAGGAAGTGATTTCTAAGAAAAATTAAATAATGACACAATAAAATGATTAATCGAAATAAGTGAGCGAATATTAGCATTTAACTGATGGAGGAAGTTACTTATTTTTTAAGGAAAAGACTTACTTTGTTATTTGATGGAATATATTTTTTTTCGCTGAAAAACAAAGAGCGAGATATTAGTTATATTTTTGAGATAAAAAAAGTAGTTTTTGTTCACGAGCGGTATGTTTATACTCTTTTTAAATAGAAGGGCAGAGGACAATATACCGCGGGTCTGAGATTAATATGTATAGGATGTTTATTCTTATATTTAGAGTATTTTTATTTTATAAAGATATGAGCAGTACAAAAATAAAATTTAGAGAAAGGATTATACGATGTTTTATGACACATAAAAAAGGTTTAGGCAAAGGCATTAACGCTTTATTCGGACAAAATATTAGTAATGCCGAAAGCGTGAGCGACAATGAGTCTGTGAATATTAGTACGGACGATAAAAATGTTGTTATTGAAGCTGATATTAACAAAATTGAGCCTAATAAAAATCAACCGAGAACCAGTTTTGACGAGGAAAAGATAGCCGAGTTGGCTGAGTCTATAAAAGAAATAGGAATTGTACAGCCTATTGTCGTGAAAAAGAACGGCGATTTCTTTATGATTATAGCGGGAGAGAGAAGATGGAGAGCAGCAAGAAAAGCTGGACTTAAAACAATCCCTGTTATTATCAAGGAATATGACGAGGCGGAAGCTCTTGAGGCGTCTTTAATTGAGAATATACAAAGGGAAAATCTAAACCCTCTTGAGGAGGCTTTTACTTATAAAAAGTTTTATGATGAGTTTAATTTTAATCAAGAAACTATAGCGAAAAAAGTAGGTAAGAGCAGAGTGGCTGTTACAAATTCAATGCGTCTTTTAAATCTCGACAAAAGAGTTCAAAATTTTTTAAAAGAAAACAAGCTGTCGGGAGGACACGCCAGAGCTTTATTATCTATTTCCGACGGAGATTTACAGTTTGAGGCTGCTGAGAAAGTAATAGAGGAAAGTTTAAGCGTACGTATGACGGAAGATTTTGTAAAAAATTTTCTTGAGAATATTGAAAAGCAAAATTCAAAAAATGAGAATGAAAAAGAAAAAAAGGCGCAACCTAATTCTGAGATGTATAATCAAATTGCTAAAAGTCTTAATGACATTTTAGGCACGAAAGTTAATATTAAAAACGGCAGGAATAAAGGTAAAATAGAAATAGAATATTATTCTGAGGAAGAGCTTGACAGGCTTATTTGTTTATTTAAAGCTATACCTCGATAAATTTAAAAATTTATTTTGCGGAAAGGAAAAAAGTTTTGGTGTTAAATTATGATTTTTTTTGAGTTTATTAACAAAAGCAGCTCTTTTATTATTTTAGGACTTGTTATATTTTCTATAATACTTCTTATTTTATGTATCGTCGCTCTTCGTAAGGCGTCTAATGTGAAGAAAAGAGTTAGTCAGTTTATGGGCGATAAAAACGGCGGCGATTTTGAGGATATGCTTAAAAGTTTTATTGACAGGTCCAACGCTATTGATGAAAGACACAGCAGAATTATTAATGACATAAGAGCTATTCAAAGGCAGATAAAATTTTGTATTCAAAAAATAGGAATTGTCAGATATAATCCTTTTGAAGACGTGGGCGGTGATTTATGCTATGCCGTAGCGATTTTAGACCAAAATAATGATGGGTTTGTTCTCAACAGCGTATATTCAAGAGATGGCTGTTATACATATGCCAAACCTATTGAAAAGGGAAAGTGCCCTAAATATAAATTATCAGGAGAAGAAGAGGAGGCTGTTATTCAAGCTGTAAAATGTGAAAAGAAAGAAGAGGAGTAAAGTATTATGAGAGATAAGGAATATTCTAAATGGCTGCAATCCTATATTACAAATGAGGCTATTATAAATTATATAAAACGCTGTCAACGTGTTGAAGATAATTTAAATATTAATCTTGATGATGAATTTAAAAAAGACAATGGAATATCACTACTTGAAAAATTAACTTATACTATGGATGACCAAATAAATAACCGTCCTTTAAGATGTAATATACATTTTAATATTGACTCAGATTTACGTAATGGTATGAATTCATTGAAAACTGCAGTGAATAAATATTTTGAGTTTTGTAATATGAATGATATTAAAAATACTACGCCAAAGGATACTAATACGGTTATAGATTCATATGAAAAATTTTTAAGTCATTTTAATATTAATAAAGAAGATTTTTTTAAATGGGGAATATCAGCTACTATATTTCCTCCTGCTTCTAAGGTGTCGTTAGAATGGGATTTATTAAAAGAGCGTATATTAAATAATAAAACAGTGCATATTCGAGGATATGGCAGAGACTCTCATGGTACACAATTATATAAAGATTTATATAAAGAGCTTTTTAATAATTATAATGTGGAAAAAGATCTTACTAATAATGCTGAGCCCCACAAAATTATACAGAGATTGACAGGTTTTAAGCGTAATAGTAATATATATAATTATCAAGTATCGCATATATGGGGTCGTACTAAGAATATATTTATGTTTGAGGCTCCGTGGAATATATGCTATACTCCTAAAATAATGGACCCTTTTACAGGACATGAAACACAGGGAATATGGCCTGCTGAATATCAAAAAATATTTATTTCAAAGGCATATGAGTTATATAGACCTTTTATTGATGATTATAATCAAATTTTAGTGGAACTTGATATTGAGAAGCGAATACAAGACTACATTTTTTCATTAAATGGTATAATTCCCGAAAAATTATTAACACAGTTCGCTAAAGATGTAACAGGTGAAGTATCCCCTGTTCGTATAAAATAATAAATCTTATTGAATAGGCTTATTTTTATTAGAAAATATTAAAATTAAGCAATCAAGTGTAAATAGTATTTCTAAAAATATTAAGCACAATATTTTACATAAAGAATATCCCAAAAATCACAAAAAATAAATATTAAAGTATACTTTACTTGTTTTTTGTGATTTTTGGGATATTAGTTTTTAAATATGCAGCGACCCAAATATATTTTTATATGTCATAGTTAATAAAGGATAAACATAGTTTATTAAATTCATCGGAGTCTTCCTCATTAGGAAGGCTTTTTCCTTTTAAAAGCTTTACGGTTACAGAGGGATTTAAAGTTTTTATTGTCTCGATGTTTTTATAAGAGTCAGAAAGAGAATTTCCATAAACTATTAAAACGGGTATATCTATCTCAGGCAGAGATGTCTCTATTCCTATCTCAAAACTATTTGTTATAAACGATGTGAAAAGATAACGATTCGCTCCGCCGCCTTTATGAGAATAAGCGTAAAGGTTATTTATTTTATCGTCAGTTATAAAAGCTGTGTCAGAGTATATTTTTTCTTTAAGAAAAGATTTTAAAACCTTTTTTGAGTTAAAATAATTAAAAAACAAGTCTCCGAGTATGGGAAGGTCTAACGGGATTTTTCTAAGTATATTGTATAGCCCCGTTTTTTTGGGAGAAACAGGGGGACAAACAAGACATATTTTTTTAAAATTGTTTGGGTTAAAAACATAAGACATAGCTGAAATGGACGCCGAGGTGTTTGATGCTATTACAACGGCGGGTTCTTTTATTACTTCTGTTATAAAATCGTTTATAAGACATACATAGAGATAAGATGAATATGTTATGTCTGCCCGCTCAGAGTCGCCGTATCCCAAAAGGTTTATTAAATAAAGCTTATTGTTTTCGGTTAGAGGGGAGATGTTTTTTTTCCACTCTTTTTCATTTGTTCCGGGAATAAGGGAATGAACCAAAAGTATGGGAGCGCCGGTTCCTATTGTTTTATATGATATTTTTCCGAATTTCCAATTATATATATGCTCTGTAATATCATCGTCATTTTTTGATGGGTAAAGAGTCTTTTCAGCGTTTTTAAATATTTTGACGTTTATGGCTATCGCTGAAAGTACCGCTGTGGTCGCTAAGGCTATAAGTTTCGATTTTATTTTCATAAGTTTATCATTCCTTTTTTATTTATTTAGCAATTCCAATCTAACTTAATTTGATAAGAAATATTTTATGGGCCTTTATATATTTTTTTTAATAAGAGATTAGCGATATTATTTTGATAAAAAATAATAATATTATAGACATTGTTTATTACAAGTATTTTTAAGATATAAAAATACTCATAGTCTTTGTCTTGTATTTTTATACAGTATGTGGTATTATTATAATAAGGATTTGTTTTTATCCTTTATATATTATACCATATTTTATATTATAATACAAAAATTACTTTACTTTTTTTTAAGGAGATTTTTTTAATGGATTTTAAAGACTTAATAGCGGAGGCTTTAAGCAAGGTTATCGCCGAAGCTGATAAAAACGAGATTTATACTTCGATTGAGATACCTGGAATTGAGAAAATTGAGGTTGTAAACGCTTATATTAATTTTTACGCCGATAAATCAGTTTTTATAAAAGAAATTCTTATGAGAGTTTTTGAGAAAAAAGAGGAATACGGCAAATCGGATTATGGAAAAGGTAAAAATATTGTTATAGACTATTCCTCACCAAATGTGGCCAAACCTTTTCATATAGGTCATCTTCGTTCTACGGTTATAGGAAACGCTCTTTACAATATATTTAACGCGATAGGATATAAAAGCGTCGGTATAAACTATTTGGGCGACTGGGGAACCCAGTTTGGAAAACTTATTGTCGCTTATAAAAAATGGGGAGACAAAGAGGCTGTTGAAAGAGACGATATTAAAGAATTAAGCCGTATTTACGTGAAATTTCACGAGGAGGCGAAAAAAAATCCCGCTCTTGACGACGAGGCGAGGGAATGGCATGTAAAAATGCAGAAAGGTGACAAAGAAGCCCTTGATTTATGGAGATGGTTTGTCGATATTAGTATGAAAGAGTTTAATCGGATATACGACAGGCTTAATATTAAATTTGACTCATACAAAGGCGAGAGCTTTTACAACGACAAAATGGACGCTGTTGTGGACGAGATAAATCAAAAAGGTCTCCTTACTGAAAGCGAAGGGGCAAGAATAGTTGATTTAAGCGAGTTTAATATGCCCCCATGTCTTATATTGAGAAGAGATGGTGGTACTTTATATCCGACAAGGGATATTTCAGCCGCTATATACAGAAAAAAGACTTATGACTTTGATAAATGTATTTATATAACAGCCCTTGACCAAAATTTACATTTCGCTCAGTGGTTTAAAGTTATTGAGCTTCTTGGATACGAGTGGAGCGGAGATTTGGTGCACGTGCCTTTTGGTCTTGTTAGCTTAGGCGACGGCAAACTTTCCACAAGAAGCGGACACGTGGTTCTTATGGAAGATATTTTGAACAGCGCCGTTGAAAAAGCGGGGACTATTATTGAGGAGAAAAACCCAAATCTTGAGAATAAGGAAAAAACGGCAGAGGACGTTGGAATAGGAGCGGTTATTTTTAACGACCTTTATAACAGCAGAATTAAAAATGTTGTTTTTGATTTGGGCAAAATGCTTAATTTTGATGGGGAAACAGGACCTTATGTTCAATATACCCACGCCAGAGCGTGCAGTGTTTTGAGAAAAGCCGGTATTTCAGAGGTTGATTTTGATATAGATTTCTCACTTTTAAGCGACGCGGCTTCAGTGGACGTGTGCAGGGTTTTAGCGGAGTATCCCGAAAAGCTTATTGACGCCGCTGAAAAATATGAGCCGTATATCGTGACAAGGCATATTGTCGCTCTGTGTCAGGCTTTTAATAAATTTTATCACGACAACAGTATACTCGGAAGCGACGATGATGTCAGAAAGGCGAGAATAGCTTTGACCTACGCCGTGAAAACGGTTATTTACTCCGGTCTCTCAATACTCGGAATAAACGCTCCGAAAGAAATGTAGGTTTGAGTTTTCTTTTTCAGTTTGACGCTAAAAATTAATTACGGTTGTAGTGAGAGAACTTTAATAAAGTCAAAAAAATATTTTATGTGTGCATAAGCATTGCTGGGCGGTAAGCAAATCGCGGAGCGCTTTGCGGCCCGTGCAAGTAAATTATTTTTTTGATTTCTTTCAAATTCTTTTACTATATTAAGCGTTGATAGTTTTTTATTATAATATTTGGAGGTGATTTTATGTACGATATTATTTCTAACGCAATTTTTTGGGTGTTTATTGTTGTGGCTGTTATTTCTATCGCTATTAACATAATGAAAAAGAAAAATAAAAAAGATAAAGATGACAAATAAAAAAGATTGATGGAAACAAATTATAGTATAATTTCAGCTGAGAAGTATTTATAAAACTTTATTATTGCTGGTATATAGGATTGAGAAAATATTTTACTAAGAGCCTATCCCTTATATAGAGCTAAATAAAAAAATGTGGTATTTCAGCTCAAACCTAATTTTTTGGTCAGTGCTTTTTGGCAATGTCGAAAGTTGGTTTACGTGGCCCGCTTTTCTTTGTGGAACTATTTAACTGACAGAGGAAGTACTCTGCTTATTAAGCGTGGGAACTTCCTTTTGTATTCAAGGAAAGTGTAAGTCGGGTCGCAAGGGTGAGCAACAAAACGAAGTTATGCGATTAGCTTCACTTTGAATACAAAGGCGAAAAAAGAGGCAAAAAAACTTTTATAGTCAAATCACTTGAAAAGGATCAAAAGGAGGTGAGATAAAAATTGTTTTTACAAGGAAGAGGCTGGTCGTAAAGCTTCGCTTTACTGCT
>CANOGI010000119.1 GCA_947565475.1 uncultured Eubacteriaceae bacterium | reverse complement strand
GGGCAGAGAAGCGGCGATTACGCATACAAATCGAGCGGTTCTTTTCTCTTGGGGAACATTTTTTAAAATCTCCAAAATTTTGTTGTTTTTTATTGAGTAGGGGGTGTTTTCTCCCATGTATCTCGCTGAATAAACACCAGGAGCTTTGTCCAGATAATCTATTTCTAAACCGGAATCATCGGCCAAAACAATTTCCCCGCTTATTTTCATAATCTCAGTAGCCTTTTTTAAGGCGTTTTCCTCAAAGGTTGTCCCATTTTCCTCAATATCAATATTTAATTCCGCGTCAGTCATTGAGATAATATCAAAAGTATCAGAAAGAACAGCCTGTATTTCTCTTAATTTACCATTGTTTTTTGTAGCGAATATTATTTTTTTCTTCTTATCCATACGTTTTTCCTTTCGTTAATTACTTGGCAGCGCTAAAAAATCAGATTTTTTATAATTATAAATCAAAGTGCCCTCCGGAAAATAGCTTTTTTTATTTTCTATAAAAATTGAAACGGTATCTATTCCGTCAAATTGAAAAATATTATAAAGAAGCTGCCGAACGAGACCTACTTCATAAGTTGAACCGCCGCCGTAACTTAATATTTTGCTATTTATATTTACATATAACTTTTTCCCGATTTTTTCTACATTTAAAACTTTTGTATTCTTCGGAACATAATTAATATTTTGAACGTTATTGAAGAGTTTGTCAAGTGTTATAAAAGCTTTTTTCGCTATATTTTGGGTATTTTTTATCTCAAAATTTTGACTAAGCATAGAAGCGTATACATCGTCGTCTTTTAGATAATAAACTGTTATTTGTTCAGCCTTTGCTTTGTCAGGGAAAATAAATATGTAAAGTAGCATAATAAGTATAACTATATGTTTTATTTCCATAAAAACACCTCCATTTAAATTGTATTTCAGATGGAAAGCTATGACAAGCTAAAGAGTATTCAAAATTGTTTTATAATAATACAAAATACAAGTTGTTTTTTTATGTGAAATTATAAATCAGCAAATTGATACAGTAACTTTTTAATATTTTAAGAACGGTTTTTATAATAGACTTTTTATACAACTGTTCCAGAGCTGATTTAAAACTCTTTTTTTATTACCATTTGTATGATTTTTCGCTACACTTTTCATGTATTATCGCTAAAATCACGTTTTGCCTAACGAAAAAATTATGTGCCAGTTGTCATTGTTTATGTTATCGAAGGAGTATAATAAATTTTTTGAGAAAAATTTATAAAATTAATATAAAAACTATTGACAAAACAATAAATGATATGTATAATATAACTATAACAAGTCAAGGACACAATGATTAAGCTAAACAATAATTATATTGGTTTTACTTAATTGATTGTCTGTTTTGTATATTATGAGAGGTGAGTCCGTCAAAAACTTAATTCTTATCAATTTATTAGAAATTATTTATTAATGCGTTGGGATTATTTATTAAGTTTAAGTAAATTAAACAATAATATTTTAATTAAGAATTTTTTGAGTGAGTAAATAAAAAAGCATATGAATTATAATTTTGAAATTTGCGGGATTAATTACATCATATTTCAAACAAGATCGGGTTTAAAGTTATAAAATATTGCGTTGTTTGAAAATGATTTCATATAGAGGGTATTTCAAAGTTTAGCGTATGGCATTAATAAATAAAGTATATAAATAAGTTGATATGATGTTTTGTTTTATATAAAAGGCGGAGGTAGCCAAGGGAGGAAAGGAGTGGTCGGAAATAGAAAGCTCAGATGAAAATTCGAGTAAGTAACCTGTTACTTTAATTATTGATTTGATAATTATAGTGACAGGTTATTTTTTTGTTTTTAAAAAAGAAAAAAATAAACAAAGTATGGCTATATTTAATTATATCAAAAGAACGTTTATATTTTTATAAAAATTGTTATTTGTATAGTTTTGACAATTATTACAGAGTTTTCAGATGGATTTTAGTATAAAAGATTAATTGTTGAGTATAATAAGAATTGATAGCTACAGCTATTATTTTTTATTTTATCGCAAGGAGGAATGGAAATGAGAATAAAACCTTTTGATTGGATTGCTTTAACATTAGTTATTATTGGCGCGATTAACTGGGGACTTATTGGTTTTTTCCAATTTGACCTTGTCGCTACAATATTTGGGGGCACGGGTTTCTGGCTTACTCGTGTTATATATGCTTTAGTTGGTATTGCGGGACTTTATTCGCTTAGTTTATATGGAAGAATTGAAGATACGGGAATGACTCACGCGACACGTTGATTTTGATAAAGTTTAATTATGATTGAAATGTTTTAGCGAGCTTATATTAAAAACGCTGTTTTTCATAATCGATTGTTTTTATCGGTTGTATTAAACAGCGTTTTTTTAAATAGTATTTTTTAATGATATTTAGGAGAATATTTAGATTAAAGGTGTTAATAATATTATCGAAAACTTTTTCATTTATTCGTTGAAAAATGTATTTTTATGTGTTAGAATATTATACATATGAATTTACGTAGGAGGATTTTTTGATGAAAGGCATTATTACAGTTATTGGTAAAGACAGTGTTGGCATTATAGCTAAGATATGTACATATCTTGCCGAAAAAAATATGAATATTCTTGATATTTCCCAGACTATTATTAGCGGATATTTTAATATGATGATGATTGTTGACGCTTCTGGAAATTTAAATGAGTTTGAGAATACTGTTGAGGAACTTAAAAAGATTGGTGAGGAAATCGGTGTTGATATAAGGCTTCAATCCGAAGAAATTTTCAATAGTATGCATAGAATTTAATTTTCGGAGGGGATTATATATGATTTCACGTTATGAGGTTTTTGAGACAAATAAAATGATTCAGGAAGCTAATCTTGATGTCCGTACGATTACTATGGGTATTAATTTGCTTGATTGCGCTGATTCTGATATAAATAAACTTAATGATAAAATTTATGATAAAATTACAAGAAACGCCGCTAACCTTGTTTCTGTCGGAGAGGATATTTCAAAAGAATTCGGTGTTCCTATTGTAAATAAAAGAATTTCAGTTACTCCAATAAGTCTTGTGGGCGGAACTATCGATACCACCGGTTTTGTTTCCATAGCTAAAACCCTTGATAAAGCGGCTAAGGAAGTTGGTGTGAATTTTATCGGGGGATATTCGGCTCTTGTGCAGAAGGGAAGTACCAAAGGGGATATTAATCTTGTCAGAAGTATTCCGGAAGCTTTAACTGTTACGGAAAGAGTATGCTCTTCTGTTAATGTCGGTACTTCTAAAAATGGTATAAATATGAACGCTGTGAAAAAAATGGGCGAAATTATTAAAGAAATGGCGTTTATGACAAAAGATAAAGGTTCTATCGCATGTGCCAAATTTGTGGTGTTTTGCAACGCTGTGGGGGATAACCCTTTTATGGCGGGAGCTTTTCACGGCGTTGGTGAGAGAGACCTTGTTATTAATGTTGGCGTAAGCGGTCCAGGTGTTGTTAAGCGGGCACTGGAAAATGTAAGGGGCGCGGATTTTGAGACTCTTTGCGAAACTGTTAAAAGAACAGCTTTTAAAATCACGAGAGTTGGACAGCTTGTAGCTCAGGAAACTTCTAAAAGAATGGGGATTCCTTTTGGTATAATAGACCTCTCATTGGCCCCTACGCCGGCCGTTGGAGACAGTATAGCGGAGATTTTTAACGAAATGGGGCTTGAGAGAGCGGGAGCGCCAGGCACAACCGCCGCTCTCGCTATATTAAACGATAATGTTAAAAAAGGAGGTATTATGGCTTCTTCATATGTGGGAGGACTAAGTGGCGCGTTTATACCTGTGAGCGAAGATCATGGCATGATTGAGGCGGCGGAAATGGGGGCGCTGACTCTTGAGAAGCTTGAGGCGATGACCTGTGTATGTTCGGTTGGGCTTGATATGATAGCTATACCGGGGTCTACCTCCGCTGAAACCATTTCAGGGATTATTGCTGACGAAATGGCTATTGGCATGATAAATAATAAGACAACAGCCGTGAGAATTATTCCTGTTATAGGGAAAGAAGTAGGCGATAGCGTTGAGTTTGGCGGGCTTTTGGGTTATGCCCCAATTATGCCTGTTAATAAATACAGCTGTGAGGCGTTTATTAAGAGAGGCGGAAGAATTCCGGCACCAGTTCATAGTTTTAAAAATTAATTATTTGGAGGTCTTCATATTGGCGAGTTTTGAAAATTTAAATTGTTCAAAGGTTTTGCGTTATTTTGAAGAAATCAGTAAAATTCCGAGAGGCTCAGGCAATGAAAAACAAATAAGCGATTATGTTGTTAGTTTTGCCAGAGAGAGAGGTTTATGGGTAAAACAAGACGAGTCTTTAAACGTTCTTATTAAAAAGCCGTCATCAAAGGGTTATGAAAATATGCCCACAGTTATTATTCAAGGGCATCTTGATATGGTATGCGAAAAAAACAAAGATATTGTTCACGATTTCCTTAAAGATCCTATTGAGATTATTTATGACGGTGATTTTATAAAGGCGAACGGAACTACTCTTGGAGCGGATGATGGTATTGCTGTCGCTATGGGTCTCGCTCTTCTTGATGATGATAATGTAGAGCATCCGGCTCTTGAGATTATTTTTACGACAGATGAGGAAGTCGGTATGTGTGGAGCGGCGGCTTTTGATGGAAATTTACTTGACGGAAAGATACTTTTAAATATTGATTCGGAAAAAGAGGGGGTTTTTACGGGCGGCTGCGCCGGAGGTATGAAAACGCATACTCATTTGCCTCTTAAATATCAGAAACAGGATACCAATTTAGTTTCGTACGCTATAATGATAACGGGATTAAATGGGGGACACTCCGGAATAGATATTAATAAGGGAAGGGCAAACGCTAATATTCTTATGGCTAGGCTTCTTAACGCTCTTATATCTGAATTTGATATTAACGTTAATTATATATCAGGGGGAATTAAAGATAACGCTATTCCAAGAGAGGCGGAGTGTGTTATTTCTTTTGATAAAACTCTTTTATCTGATATTCGAGATAATATTAATAATGTAAATGTTATTTTCAAAAAGGAATTTAAAAATAACGACGGTGGAATAATTATAAAATTTAATGAGACGGAAAAACAGGAATTATATTTTTCAGAGGATACTGTGAGGAATATTATTGCTGTTATTACACTTTTGCCGAATGGAGTTCAAACCGTAAGTTTTGACGTTGATGGGCTGACGGAGAGTTCTAATAATTTAGGAGCGGTTAAAGTAATTGATAATGAGATTATTTTTATCTGCGCTGTAAGAAGTTCTGTTGTCTCGCAAAAATATTATATTTATGATAAAATAAAAACAATTTCGGAGCTCGTGGGCGGATATGTTACCTATATTGGTGATTATCCAGCGTGGGAATATAATGAGAACTCAAAGATAAGAAAATTATGTATGGAGACTTATGAAAAGCTTTTTAATAAAAAGGCTGAGGAGGAGATAGTTCACGCTGGTCTTGAATGTGGAATTTTCGCAAAGAAGAAAGACGATATGGATATGATTTCTTTTGGTCCTGACCTTTTCGATATTCATACTCCTAAGGAAAGAGCGAGTATTTCCTCTATTGAAAGATGCTGGTTGTTTCTTCTTGAGATACTTAGGAACTTACAATAATACAAAGTTAAAATTTAAGTATGTGTTTAAAACAATGATTAATTTGCAGATAACAATTTAAAACAATTTTTATGTTTCAACGAGAAAATTGACAAAGAACAAGAGAAAGTGCAGGTGGTTTTGTGAAGTTACCATGGGATAAAAATTATATTAAATTTTCATTTCATATTGTTGTTACGGTTGTTATAATATACGCTCTTAAGTTATGTGTTGATTTTATCGCTTATGTAATTACGAATTTAGGTGAAATATATACGGGGTTAAGTGATTTATTTGGCTGGTTGCTTTCTGTGTGCGCTACGCTTGTTATCGCTTTTATAATATCTTATATACTTGATCCAGCGGTTGATTTTTTTCAAAATAAATATGATATAGCTTCCAGCGAATATATTTTGCCTCGAATTAAAAAAAATAAAAAACTCAGGGAAATTTTAATTAAGTTTCGAGTGAGGAAGAGAATTGAGGTAAAAAAAAGCAAAGTTGTTTACAAAAAAAGGACAGCTGGTACGGTAATTACTTTTTTAATTATTATACTTTTAATTTATTTAAGTATAAATTTTCTTGTGGGGAAAATAAGCGAAAGCGGAGGAAATGATATTATTGAGAGTATAATCGCTTTTGTGAATAATTCTTTCTCTGATTTTTCAAGAATATATGATAATATGGAAAGTCTTTTGAAGGTTTATGGTGTGTTTGAGTATATTGAGCAATATATAAATTCTTTTACCAGAGAATTTACAATGTTTGTTTCCAATATAGGAAACGGTATTGTTGACTTTATATATTCTTTCGCTAGTGGATTTTTAAATATTTTAATCGGTTTTGTTATCGCTTTTTATTTTTTGAGAGATAAAGAAAGTATTAAATATAAATTTAAAGAAGTTTTTAATGCTTTTTTACCACATAAGTTTAATGTTGTTTTACAAAATGCCGCAAGCGATATTGACGCTGTTTTTTCAGGGTATATTAGAGGCCAGATTATTGACGCCTCTATTATGTCGGCCCTTATAAGCGTTGGCCTTATGTTAGTTGACGTGGATTTCGCGGTTATAATCGGAATAGTTTCGGGGTTCGCTAACATAATACCTTATTTTGGCGCTTTTATAGCGTTTGTACTCGCTATGATTGTTACTTTATTAAGCGGAGAGCCTATAAAGGCACTTTATGCCGCTATTGTCATAATAGTGTTGCAGCAGCTTGACGGAATTGTTATTGGCCCTAAAGTTGTTGGGGAAAATGTTAAATTAAGTCCTGTTATGGTTATTATTGCTCTCGCTGTAGCGGCAGAGCTTTTCGGACTCTGGGGTATGATTTTAGCTGTCCCTG
>CANOGI010000118.1 GCA_947565475.1 uncultured Eubacteriaceae bacterium | reverse complement strand
TTTTTCACCCGCCAAAGCTACAATTTCCGCTTCTTTCTCGTGATATTTAGCGTTAAGAACCTGATGTCTAATACCCTCTTTTTTTAGCATTGAGCTTATAAGTTCCGATTTATCAATAGTAATCGTACCTACTAAAACAGGCTGTCCCTTTTCATGAGATTTTTTAATTTCCTCTATAACAGCTTTATATTTAGCTTTCTCGTTTCTATATACAACATCTGTGTGGTCTTTTCTGATTACAGGCATATTCGTTGGAATAACAATAACGTCCATACCGTAAATATGTCTAAACTCTCCTTCTTCTGTGAGAGCCGTACCTGTCATACCGCACTTTTTCCCATATTTATTAAAAAAGTTCTGGAAAGTAATCGTGGCGAGAGTTTTGCTTTCCTTATTTACAACAACGCCCTCTTTCGCCTCAATGGCTTGATGCAAACCGTCGGAATAACGACGTCCTGTCATCATACGCCCCGTAAACTCATCAACTATAATAATCTCATCATCCTTAACAACATAATCCCTGTCGGCGAACATATTATAATTAGCTTTGAGAGCGTTATTTATGTGATGAAGGATTTCCATATTGTCAGGGTCGGCAAGATTCTCAATATTAAAATATCTCTCGGCTTTTTTAATACCCTCTTGAGTAAGAGAAACAGTCTTTCCTTTCTCATCAATTACGTAATCGCCCTCTTCTTGAATCTCTACATGATTAAGAGGATTTAAAGCCTCGTCCTCATTTAATATACGACCTTTGGTAAGAGTTTTCGCGAAAGAATCTGCAACCTTATAAAGCATAGTAGATTTACCGCTGCTTCCAGAAATAATAAGAGGAGTTCTCGCCTCGTCAATAAGAACAGAATCAACCTCGTCAATTATAGCGTAAGTCAAATTTCTTTGAACAAGATTTTTCTCATAAACAACCATATTATCTCTAAGATAATCAAAGCCAAGCTCGTTGTTGGTAGCGTAAGTAATATCGCAGGCATACGCCGCCTGTCTTTCCTCTTGTTCCATATCATGAAGAATAACGCCGACAGTAAGTCCTAAAAACTCATGAATTTGTCCCATCCATTCAGCGTCACGCTTAGCGAGATAATCATTTACCGTAACGATATGAACGCCCTCTCCAGTCAAAGCGTTAAGATAAGCGGGCAGAGTAGAAACCAAAGTTTTACCCTCTCCTGTTTTCATCTCAGCGATACGACCCTGATGTAAAATAATACCTCCAATAAGCTGCACACGGAAATGCCTCATTCCGAGAACTCTTTTACCCGCTTCTCTAACCACAGCGAAAGCCTCAGGCAAAAGATCATCTAAACTTTCCCCATCCTGATACCTTTTTTTAAATTCATCTGTTTTCTCTTTAAGCTGTTCATCTGATAATTTTGAAATATCCTCCTCAAGACTTTCAATTTTATCAACAATGGGCATAATTCTTTTTAATTCCTTGTCACTGTAACTGCCAAAAATTTTTTTCACAACGCCTAACATTATAGCACCTCTTATATAAAAATATTGTTTACTTACACAATTTAAGGAAGTTTTAATATATTAATTAATCAATATTTTCTTATGAAAAACCGAAAAAAAATATAAAAGACTTTCAGTATATAGTTTAACAGAAATACCCCTATGTATGCAACTATTAATTAAATAAAAATTAATTTTTAACAAATTGTTCATAAATTAATTTTTATTTGTAGAAATTAACGATCTAAGCTACCCAGGACAAAACCTCTCTAAATAACTGTTTCTTTCCATTGGCTCCTTTTTCGTATAATTTTTCTCATATATTACGATATTGTATTGAACGATTAAGAGCCACCAAATATAAAGCCACTATCAGATAGGCCAACAAAAAATATATATCGTTATATAATAATTACCTACATAAATATAGCGAAAAAAATTATCTTACTTAAAATTTTTTCCCTTTTGGGGAAAGTGCTCCTATATCAACTACTCTACAAATAAGAATTTACCTTACATATCCTTATCTGGCCAACTGCGAAAAGACTTGTTCCAAGAGCCTATTTCAATCAAGTTGCCCTCTGGGTCGGAAATATAACAAGTCCTCTGTCCCCAAGGTTCAGTTGTAGGCTCTAAAACAGGTGTAGCACCTTTTGAAACAGCATTGGCAAAGGTCTTGTCAACTTCGTCAAAGGTATCAACATAAAGAGCAATTTCAAAATGGGCGTTCATTCCTTTTACATATTCGTATTTCCTACTTGTCATTTTTTCAAAGTTTTCTCTGCTGTAAAGCATAAACAGCGTGTCGTCTTTTATAAGATATACATTCACGGCATCTTCGCTTTCTTTTATTTCAAAGCCAAGCACATCACGATAGAAACGTATCATTTTCTCCATATCTTTTACAAATAATCCAAAACCATCTAATCTCATAATCTTCACCTCAAAATTCCGATTTGTAACTCGCTTTTAACAGGCACACAATTCCAAAAAGGGAGAAAATTTTTCAAATTTCTTTCTCTAAAATTCCACCAATATAATATTTTTCTAAAATTATCTTTTACTAAATGGAACCACTGTAAGTATATTTTAGTTTTAATAAATTATAATAAAAAATATAATAAATCTAACTTTCATCAATCTCTCGCCAATATAACAAATAAAATACCCTCCCGAACAAAAATCTCGCATTCCTCACACATCATAACATTGCTTATTCCTATAGAATCTCCTATTTTCATAGAAGTGTCAAAAAGACTATAATAAAGGCCTTTTGTTGTAACTCCAAAAACCTCCGTGGTAAATGGAATAAGTGAAATTAAATCATTTTTACGCCCTGACAACTTAATATGTTTATCAACAAGACAAATTTTGTTATTCTCATCAATAAGCCACGCCAAAACCCCTCTGTCAAGAGCTTTTCTCAAAATATGAGCGTTAGCCAGAGAATGGTCAAATCTTGTTCCAATTCCGCCAAAAATAAAAATCTCGTCAAATTTAAACTCATGACATAAATCCAAAGCGTATAAAAGTGAAAGCTCCATATCAGTAAAATCTTTCTCCGGCTGAAATGTCTTAAATAAAACATTTTTGTTTTTAAAATAATCAACATATTTTTTTTCCGCTGAGTCAAGATCTCCGATAATAATATTCGGAACAATCCCACACTCGTAAAAATATTTTATTCCTCCATCACAGCAAATAAAATAATCTGAAATATCAACGTACTCTAAAAGTGTGTCATATTTAAAAACACTTCCGTTTCCAATAATAAGCGCTTTCATTATCTATGTTCAAACTCCTTAAAAATCTCGCTGAAACGTTCAGCTTCGGCGGCCATGTCCTCCGCCTCAAAAATAGCTGAGCCAACAACAACAATATTAACACCGGCGTCTAACACGTCTCTTAAATTATCTATTTTGACGCCTCCGTCAATCTCAATATCAACATTAAGATTATTTTTTCTAATATGTTCAGAAAGCGCTTTCACTTTGTCAAGAGAACTTTTTATAAATTCCTGTCCTCCAAACCCCGGATAAACAGACATAATGAGTATCATATCAACTTTATCGGCCAGTCCAAAAAGTTTTTCCACAGGAGTATCAGGATTTACCGTTATACCACATTTTTTTCCTGTTTCCCTTATTTGCTCAATAATCTCTAAAGGAGAGTCAGTAGCCTCTAAATGAAAATTAATAATATCGGCGCCAGCCCTCGCGAATTTTTCTATATATTTCTCGGGATTGCTTATCATTAAGTGAACGTCTAAAATAAGGTCGGTCGCTCCCCTTATACTTTCAACCGTGGGAATACCTATAGATATATTCGGAACGAAATGCCCGTCCATAACATCAATATGAATATATGGAATTTTCGCTCTCTCAATAGCTTTTATCTCCTCGCCAAGCTTTGTGTAATCTGCCGATAAAATAGACGCTGAAATTTTAATCATAAAAATCCTCCTTATCTTCGTCCTTGAAGTTCGGTATATAAAAATTCATATCGTTTATATCGCTCCTCGGAAATATCGCCGCCAATATTTTCTTTAATCAAGCAATCAGGTTCATAAAGATGCACGCAGTCGTTAAATCTGCACTTATTAATAAATTTTTTAAACTCTCTGAAATAAAACTGAAGTTCATCAGGTTCAATATGTTCAAGGGAAAGAGAAGTAAACCCCGGTGAATCCACAATAAAAGTATTTTTTTCGACAGATAGCAGCTCAACTTCTCTCGTAGTATGTTTTCCACGTTCAATTTTATAACTTATATCTCCCGTAATCCTTTTCCCTGCCGGAATAAGTCTATTTATAAGGCTCGACTTTCCAACGCCTGATGGTCCCGCGAAAACAGAAACTTTCCCGTTAATGATATCTTTGAGCTCGTCAATTCCCCTATTGTTAATAGTATCGGTAAAAATAACTTTATAAATAGGAGAGTACACTCTGTCGATATATTCTTTAATATTTTTCTGTATTAAATCATATTTATTTACACAAATAATAACATCAAGTTTCTTTTCCTCGGAAAGTATAAGAAATCTATCAAGTAAATCAAAATTAATATTGGGACTTGCCCCCGCGAATGTTATAATACATAAATCCAAATTAGCGACTTTAGGACGTATAAGAAAATTTTTCCTTTCGCATATTCGCTCAATAAAGCCAACTTTATCATTTTCGTCAAGAATATTAATTTGAACATAGTCTCCCACGGTAGGAACAAGTTTTCTCTTACGAAAAATTCCTCTGGCTTTACATTGAAAAACATCTTTTTCCGTGTCAACAAAATAAAGTCCGCCAACTCCTTTAACAATTCTCCCCTCAACCATTAAATAAACCCTCTTTAAAAATTAAATTGTTATTATTTCGTCAAAACTCAAATACTTTTATAAAATCTTCTTAAAAATAAAATATACTTACATCCGATTTTAACAACCCGTCACATATCATCAAGACATTCCCCAAATTTAATAAGTCGCAAGAAATCACTAAGCCACTGTGTTAGGATCTATCTCAATAGAATCAACGTTTGGTGAAGCTGGGTTCTCGCCGCCTCCGACTAATGGTTCCGAAGGAGTTCCGTTGTCTTGATTCCCGCCGGAAGGAGTTGCCTCATTGCCCGAACCGTCTGGAGTCTCTCCGCTATTGTTTTGAGGCGGAGCCGGGGGATTCTCAGGAGCGCTGCTTTGATTTGAGTTATCTAAATTTCCATTGTTATCGCTGTTGTTATTATCAGAATTGTTATCATTGTTATTTTCATTAGGAACAGAATCATCCGGCTTTGGTTCCTCATTGTCCTCCTCAGGAGCCTGATTGTCTGGTTCTTCCTCGTCATCATCATCTTCACCGTTGCTTACATAAATTGTAACCATTGTACCAGTTTCCCTTTTCTCGTCCCTAAAATCCTGGTCAACAACCTGACCAGCGCTTCTCCTGCTGTTAACAGTACGCACATCAACCTCAAACCCAACTCTTGAAAGTTCTCTTTTCGCAGCCGCCTCTGTATAACCGATAACATTAGGGACACTTATAGCTTCCGATTCTTTTCCTCTGCTTATATATACAATAACTTTTGAATCAACTGAAATCTCCTCGCCTGATTCTGGCTCTTGCCTTATAACATAGTCTTTTTTCACGTCGTCACTATAATCGTATTTCTCTTCCCATTTGATTTTTTTATCTTTAAATTCAGCCGTAGCCTCGTCAAGGCTATGCCCAACAACATCAGGAACTTTAATTTTATCGCTTCCAAGGCTCATAACAAGATAAATAGTGTCGCCTATCTTAACCGTATCACCTTTCTGGACATTTTGACCTAAAATATGGTCTTTTTCAATACTGTCGCTGTATTCCTCAGGTTTCTCGTTGTCAGGTTTAATATATATTTGGTTTTCCTCAGCGAGTTTAAGAGCCTCGTCCCACGTTTTATTAACAAAATCAGGCACTTTAACACTCTCATCTTTAGGAAGTACAAAAACAAAAACAATGACCGTAATTAAAACTATAAGAGTTAAAGCCGTGGCTACAGCCGCGAAAACAACTTGCCTGTCTTTTTTTCTGTCAGACGCATACACTGTGCTTTTTTTGTTTTTCATACTATATCTGTCATAACTTTCATACTCATCATAATCGTCGTAATCCGAATCAATATTTTTACTTTGTTTCTTTATCTCGTCAAGTTCCTCACCCGTAACCCTAATAGTCTGGGAAGTAACATCCTCTTCCTCAAAAATGACAAAATCACCTGTTTCATTTTTTGTGGCTCTTTTCAAATCTTTATTCATTTCCTCAACTGTCTGGTACCTTTTAGCCGAACTTTTTTGAGTAGCCTTAATAATAATTTTATAAACGCTTTCCGAAATATCTGAATTAATCCTTCTGGCGTCAGGAATAGGCTCTCTCAAATGCTTCATCGCAAGAGCAACAGGCGTATCTCCTTGAAAAGGAAGTCTTCCCGTAACCATTTCAAAAAGAACAATGCCAAGAGAGTAAATATCGCTTTTAGCGTCAACAAAACCGCCTCTGGCCTGCTCCGGCGAGAAATAATGAACAGAGCCCATAGATTCCACGGTAACAGTAGTTGATGTCGCCGCTCTGGCTATTCCGAAATCAGTGACTTTTATATCCCCGTCTCTTGTCACAAGAATATTATGCGGTTTAATGTCTCTGTGAACAATATTATTTTTATGTGCCTCTTCTAAAGCGGAAGCAATCTGAATAGCTACGCTTAACGCCTCTTGATTATCAAAAGGAGCTTTTTTGTTGATAAGTTCTTTTAAAGTAATACCATCGATATATTCCATAACAATATAGTGTATATTGCCCTCGTTACCTACGTCATAAACATTCACGATATTAGGGTGGGACAGTCTGGCGGCGGCCTGCGCCTCAACAGCAAATCTGTTTATAAACTCATCGTTTTCGATATGCTCTTCCTTTAAAACCTTGAATGTAACAAATCTGTTAAGTTTTTCGTCTTTGGCTTTGTATACAACAGCCATACCACCAACGCCTATTTTTTCTAAAATAG
>CANOGI010000117.1 GCA_947565475.1 uncultured Eubacteriaceae bacterium | reverse complement strand
AGGCAGGACACTCTTTTGACCGCTCCTATGCACGAGGATATAAAAAAAGAACCTGAAAGAGTAAACAGACAGTATTTTGAGGATTGTTATATCGAGGGCGATGTGGACTTTATTTTTGGAGGAGCCATCGCTATATTTAAGAATTGTGAGATACAGGGTCTTGACAGAGGAAAAGAAATTAACGGTTATTATACCGCGGCGTGTACCGCGGAAAATATGAAATTTGGGTATGTGTTTATGGATTGTAAATTTACTACCGATTCGGCTAAAGAAGGAACATATTTTCTCGGCAGGCCTTGGCGTGAGTTCGCTAAAACGGTATTTTTGAATTGTTATATGGGCGGGCATATACATAAAAATGGATTCAGTAAATGGAAAAATTTTGAGGAAAGAAGTGAAACATGTTATTATGCCCAATATAATTCAAAAGGCGAGGGTTTTGATAAAAACAGCATCGCAGAATGGACTTATATTTTAAGTGATGATGAGGCGAGGGAATATACTTTGGAAAATATATTCGGAGATTGGAATCCTATATTTTGAATTAGGCGCGCCATATTATTTAAGGGGTGATATTTTGGAAACAAATTATTACAGTATGCGAGATTATTTTTTGAACTTTTTTGATGCTAATTATCGCAAGTTTGGTTTTTTTGGAGAAACAAAAGAAGAACTTATTTTATGGCAAAAAGAGATTAAGTTGAAACTCCTCAAGCTCTTAGGAATTGATAAAATGATAAGATGTGAGTTAAATCCTAAAATTATTGAAAGTGTGGAATTTGACGGATATAAAAGGGATAAGGTAGTTATTGAGACACAGCCGAGAGTTTTTATGCCTTTGTTTATATTAACTCCTAAAGAGGGAAAGGGAGTGCCTGTTATTGCTGTTCATGGACACGCCAGCGACGGTAAAAACGGTCTTGTTGGAATTATAAATGATCTTACAAGAGAGAAGATTGAGAGCTATAATTATACTTACGCTTTAGACCTAGTAAAAGAGGGATATACTGTATTTTGTCCTGATTTATGCGGTTCGGGGGAAAGGCGGGAGGAAAGGCAGCAAAAAGATGACTGTATTTTAAAAAGTTCCTGCGACGATTTGAATAACGCGGCTATGAGCCTTGGTATGTCGCTTCTTGGGCTTATGGTTTTTGATCTTATGCGTCTTATTGATTATATTAAAGAATTTGATTTTAAAAGTGACAGCGTCGCGTGCTGTGGTTTTTCGGGCGGCGGGTTATGTACATTGTTTCTCGCGGCTCTTGACGAGAGAGTGGAGTGCGCCGCTGTAAGCGGATATTTTCATGGTCTTAAGGACACTATACTTGATAATAATTTATGCGGCTGTAATTTTGTGTATGATTTGTGGCGGTATATCGATATATGTGATTTAGGAAGTATGATTGCCCCAAGGCGGTTACTTATTGAAAGCGGAAATGAGGATAAACTTAATGGAAAGAGAAAACTTAACAATGTTTTTGAGCAAATTTTTGAGGCGGAAAAATCTTATGCTTTATTGGAAAGTAATAATCTCTTACATAAAGTTTTTGATGGAGGACATAAATGGTATGGTTCGGCTTACGCTTTTTTTGACGATTGGAGTGATTATTTTTGAATAAATTATATTTTGAGAAATTATCTTCTTTTGACAGAATAAAAGAGCCTTGCCGCGCGGCTGTTCCTTTTCCGGAGGGCGATGTATTCGACCTTGAGAATTTCGCGGTAGCCGACGACAACGGCCAGGTATTGTCACAAGCGGAAGCTACCGCATATTGGCAAGACGGTTCAGTTAAATGGGCTTTAATAGATTTTCTCGCCGATTTGCCTGGAAATAAAAGCAAGACTTATTATTGCAAAGCCGTAAAAGAAAAGCTTAAACCAGATAAAATAAGCGTGTTTTTACAGGGAAACACTTTTACTATTGATACAGGAAAGCTTATTGTAAAACTCAATAGAAAAGGAAATATTTTTAATTTGATAAAATCGGAAAATATAAGGTTTGAGGAGAAAAATATTAGAGGCCCTGTTCTTAACGGGAAATATACAGCGGTTGTTAATGAATGGGAAATTGTCAAGGAAGGCCCTGTTACCGTAATTTTGGAGGGAAAGGGAAAACATTTTGACAAGGACGGAAATTCTTTGCTGGATTTTATTGTAGACTTAGAGTTTTTCAGGGACAAAGAATGGTTTAAAATAGATTATAAAATTTTGAATTTAGAAAAGAGTGATTTTGTTGAGATAAAATCACTTAACATTGATTTCCGTAAAAAGTCTATAAACAATATAAAAACGTGTATCGCTAAATCAAATTATAAAACTGATTTTACAATAGGGGAAAAGGACGATTCACTTTATTACGAAATAGACGCCAAACATCTTATTTATGAAGCAAACGAGCACTTTCCAGAGGTTTTTTACGGAACGTTTTTCGCCGACTGGAACGACGGCGAGGGAGGAATATGCGCTACTCTTTTTCAGGCGTATCAAAATTATCCCAAAGCTTTTAAAGTGGATAAAAGCGGTATTTCCGCGGAGATTGTTCCCAAAAACTCAAAAATCGAGTTTTTAAGGGGAATGGCGAAAACACATACTCTTTTTGTTCATCTGCATTCAGGAAACGTCACCAATGAAGAACTCAATATACGCTCTTTACAGTTTCAAATGCCGGACAGACCGTGTCTTGACACGAAAACTTATGTTGACGCTAAAATTTTTCCTGATATATTTCTTGATAAAAGTGAGCGTGTTGAGGAATTTGAGATGGCTTTTGTACACAGAATGGACGCCAGAGGCAAAGCTTACGGTATTCTTAATTGGGGCGATGTTCCCGATATGCACTATACTAAACAAGGCAGGGGGAACGGAGAACTTGTATGGGTAAATAACGAGTATGATTTTCCTCATACCGCCATGCTTATGTATGTGAGGACAGGGTACAGGCGTATGCTTGATTATATGCTTGTTTCTGCCAGACATTGGTTAGATATTGACATATGCAGGTGTTCGGACGACGAGTGCAGATTATTTGGGCAGATTGAGCATTCGGCGAGGCACGTTTCGGGAAAAATAGAGATAAGCCACGAGTGGGTGGAGGGTCTTTTTGATTATTATCACGCCACGGGAGATAAATTCGCTTATGACTCAGCTATTGGGATAGGAAATAATATTAAAAGAAACCTTAAAGAGCCCAGATATAATAAAGAGGGGGAAATCAACGCCAGAGAGACAGGGTGGGCTTTAAGGGCTTTAGTAACTCTTTACAAGGAAACAAATGATGAAAGCTGGCTTGAGGACGCTGATTTTATTATAGGACATTTTAAAAGCTGGAAAGAGAGGTATGGGCTTTGGCTAGCCCCTTATACAGACCATGTGGCTATAAGAGTGCCTTTTATGATTTCTATTGCCGTTGTGAGTCTTATGAGGTATTATGAGATAAGACCTAACATTGAGCTTAAGAATATGATTCTTGAGGCTGTTGATGATATGATTGAGAATTGTGTTCTTGATTGCGGGTTATTTTATTATAAGGAAATGCCGAGCCTTAAGAGAAACGGCAACAATACCACCGTTTTAGAGGCTTTAAGCTGCGCTTATCGTCTTACGGGAAGAAGAAAATATCTTGAGGCGGGAATTAAAACTTTTACTGAGTATATGAGAGAAAAAAACGGTAATTACAGCGGGGATAAGTATGAGAAGGACGGCGCTGTCATTGTTTCGGGCCAAAGCACAAAAGGTATAGCTCAATCTTTTATGCCAGTCGCTTCTTTTTATTCGGCGATAGTTAAAGAGGGAATGAAGATTTAAATGACAAAGGAAGTTTCTGGCTTTAAAAGAGGAGGGGATTTACTCTTTTATTCAGTTGGGGGCACAATTTTCCATTGAATACAAAGGTGGAGTTATCTTCTGTTAGTATAGAGTATTTTTGTAAAATAAAAATGCGAATAGGCTTTGTCCTTATTAAGTTTTTTTGCCGGCTGTCAACGATAATTTGAGGAAGTGTACGCAATAAAGAGTTTTTATTCATAGAAAAATATTTTAGGGTTATATACCCATATTTTAAGCATATTTTAGGAGGTTATTTAAATGTCAGTTTACAATATTATGGATTTTGGCGCTGTAGGAGACGGGGTAACATCTTGTACCGAATCTATTAAAAAAGCGATTAAGAAGTGCGCCGATAATGGAGGGGGGAAAATTTATGTTCCCGCCGGAAAATTTCTTACAGGCGCGATTTTTCTTGAGAGTGATATGAACCTTTATCTTGAGGCGGGAGCGACTTTATTATTTTCCAATGATATTGAGGAATATCCCGTTGTTATATCAAGGTGGGAAGGTGTTAAAAGGGAATGTTACGCTTCTTGTATTAACGCGGACAACGCCCGAAATGTCTCAGTCACAGGCAGGGGTACTTTAGACGGGCAGGGCGCTTTTTGGTGGAAGATTTTCAGGGCTAAAGAGAACAAATATCCAAGACCTAAGCTTATCGCTCCTTATGAGTGCGAGAATGTTCTTATTTCAGGGGTTACTCTTAAAAATTCTCCAAGCTGGACAATCAATACTATTTTATGCGATAATGTGACGATAGACAATGTAAGTATTAATAATCCGTCGGATTCTCCCAATACGGACGGTATTGACCCTGAGTCTTGTACAAACGTACATATTTCTAACTGCCATATCGATGTTGGCGACGACTGTATAGCGATAAAAGCGGGCACGGAGGATACGGAAATTAAAGTTCCATGCTCAAACGTGACTATTACTAACTGTACTATGGTTCACGGACACGGTGGAGTTGTTCTCGGAAGCGAAATGAGCGGGGATATTCTTAATGTGACTATAAGCAACTGTGTTTTTGAGGGAACGGACAGAGGTATAAGACTTAAATCAAGACGCGGAAGAGGCGGAAAGGTTGAGGATATTCGAGTAAACAATATTGTAATGAATAACGTGTTGTGTCCGTTTATCGCTAATCTTTATTATTTCTGCGGGCCTAAAGGCGACGATAAATATGTGTGGGACAAAAATCCTTATCCTGTAACAGAGGAAACACCCGCTTTCAGACGTTTAAGCTTCGCTAATATCACAGCTAAAAATGTCAACGCCGCTGCCGGTTATTTTTATGGCCTCGCCGAGATGTTTGTAGAGGATATTACATTTGACAATATTTATATTTCTATGGCGGACGACGCTAAAGAGGGTTGTCCGGCTATGCTCGCGGGTATTGAGCCTATGAAGCAAAAAGGTTTCTTTATAAGAAATTCTAAAAATTTTGTTATTAACAACGTTACTGTTGTCGGTGTTGATGGAAATGTTTTTGAACTTGAGAACTGCGAGGATATTGTGTTCTCTAATTGCAAAATGAAGAATAACCGAAGTGAGAACGGAAAGCTTATTGAGCAGGTTGGTTCAAAGGACTGCTTAGTTAAATAAATTGTTTTGGGGGCGATTATATATAATTCTGTGGCGAAGATATTTACGTTAATTGTATATGTTATCTTAGGTGACTGTGATACGTGTTTATATGGAGATATTTAACCGACAGATGATGTCCGCTGCTTTTTAAGCGGGGACCTTAGTCTTGTGTTAAGTGGAAGTGCAAGCTCACTCTGAATATAAAGGAAAATGCTTTCGCCATCGGTTACGAGAATTTTTGTTATACAAAAATTCGAGTAGTTTTGACTCAATGTTTATATATACCCAGAGAGAAAAAATATTTTATTAAAAATTTTTTGAGCCTTTAATTAATTTATTTACATTTTCATCAAAAAAATCAAACCGTGTTTTGCCTGATTTGTTAATCTTATGTTCATAAAATATTTTTTATAAAATTTTCTTTATTTTTAATGGAATTGCTGTAGGAAAGCGCCGATTTTAGATATTAAATTTATTAATAGCTAAAAATCGGCGCTTATTTGAGAATCATTAAAATAATATGAGTTCGATGAAAAATAACAGCGAAACGTAGTTTTGCTCAGAAGTTTTTGTCAAACTTACGTTATTTTAACGACAGAGGAAGTCCACTGCTTTTTAAGCGGGGGGAAATTTAGTCTTGTATTAAGTGGGAGTGTAAGCTTACTTTGAGAGCAAAGGTGAATACTTTCACCGTCGGTTATGAGAATTTTCGCTATGCGAAAATTCGAGTAGTCTTGACTAAGAGAGTTATAAGGCCGTGATAATAGTATTTTGCTTGAAAATATAATTCAGAGGGCTTTTATTATACTATAGGATAAAGCGAAAGTCAGCTATGTTTTAAAAATGTTATATCAAAATTTGACTTTTGGGATTGGAGGGGCTTTATGGAAAAGTGGTCTGTAAAAATGGCGGATTGTGTTGTTTTAAGACGGCCGTCGCTTAATTATGAGAGATGGTCTTATGATAACGGTGTTGTCATGCAGGGACTTCTTAAAATTTGGAAGGAAACAGGAGACAAAAAATATTTTGATATTTGTCTTGACTATATGGAAAAATTTATTTACGATAACGGTATGATAAAAGATTATCGGCCGTATGAGTATAATATTGACCATATTAACAACGGAAAAGTTTTATTTGACATATTTATGGAAACAAAAGAGGAAAAGTACAGAAAGGCTATTTTTAAACTAAGAAATCAGCTTTATAAGCACCCAAGAACATCAGAGGGCTCTTTCTGGCACAAAAAGATTTATAGAAATCAAGTGTGGCTTGACGGGCTGTATATGGAAGCCCCTTTTTACGCTATGTTTATTAAAGTTTTTGACAGCAAAAGAAATTATAACGATGTAATAAGGCAATTTATGCTTTGCAAAAAAAATATGCGGGACGACAAAACTGGTCTTTATTATCACGCGTGGGACGAAAGCCATTTTGAGTTTTGGTGTGATAAAAAAACGGGTCTGTCGAGAAGCTTTTGGGGAAGAAGCATGGGGTGGCTCGCTATGGCTCTTTTAGATGTTATTGAGATTATTACCCCTGAGTGCGGGGACTATGACGAACTAAAAAAAACGCTCACGGAGATTATTGACGCTCTTATTGAG
>CANOGI010000116.1 GCA_947565475.1 uncultured Eubacteriaceae bacterium | reverse complement strand
TAGACTTCTTTCGAAACTGTAAGATTATGATTATCCACTAAAAAAATATTTTATTCTATGCTTTAGCAAAAGGCGTTTTGTTTTTTAAACGACGAAAGCGTTAAGAAGCATTGAATGAAATATTTTTTTACTTAAAAACTCTTGTCTATATGAAGTTTCGAAAGAAGTCTATTATAGTCAAACCATTTGAGAAGTAAACAAGTTGATTGACTATAAACAAAAAATTATAAAAAAATAAAACAAACTTGTTTTAAGTTTGTTTTATTTTTTTATAATTTTTCGTATTATTTTAGTTTTATAGTCAAATCACTTGAAAAGGAGCAAAAGGAAGCGAGATAAAAATTGTTTTTACAAGGAAGAGGCTGGTCGTAAAGCTTCGCTTTACCGCTCGCCCACGCGTCCTGGGAAGGAGAGCGTAGTCGAAAGCCTGCGCCGACTGACGATGACACAGTAAAAAGAATTTTTAGCCGCCGAACTTGTTCGGGTTTTCAAGTGATTTGACTATAAGATACTTTCTGAGCCTCCCGCTCAGTTTTCTCACTTTCTTTTTTTCTCTCTCCTGTCAAAAAATCCATAACAGAATAAAAGAGCGACAGAAACAACCGTTATTAAAATACCCTCGTTAAATCCTATAGGATAATAACTGAAGTCAATATCATGGCTTCCCTCCGTCATATAGACGCCCAGAAGCCCTCTGTTTCCAAAGGCGATTTTTTCCGCCTCCGTTCCGTCCACAGTTACCGTCCAGCCGTCGTCATACGGTATTGATGTGAATAAAAATCCGTCTTTATCCGTATCAATTCTCGCCTTTATAAAATCGTCGCCGTACTCTGACACAACCATAGGCGTTTTTGAGAGACTCTCGTAAACCCTCTCAAAAACATCATTATTCAAACTGGCGGCGTATACTTTAATCACTCCGCTTTTGTGATAAACTTTCGCCGCGTCGTCTTTTTTGTTAAGTTCAATTTTAAGAGTAACTTTTGAGCCTTTATCAACGTCGCCTACGTCTATAAATCCTCTTCCTAAATTCACATCACATCTTTTCGGCGTTTTCGTTTTTCCATCAGGAGTAGTCACAATATACTCGCACTTTATCGAGCTGAGAGCGTCCGCGTAAATAAAGGTTCTTCCTGTTTTATTCACGTCAATATCAAACGTGACTATAGGCACATAAGCGTAAGTAGATATTTCAGGTCTCGTAAGCTTGTATTTATATATGTTTTTTATCCCAAACTCTTTTAAATGAGAACTTACATCCATAAAATCGTCGTCACTATCATTGTTCTCATCTTCCTCGCCTTTATATCTGAATTTTATAAGCTCGACGTTTTTCCCGTTTTCTGAAACATTATTGGCGCTGATATTCGTTATAGGTAAATTATACATCAAATTATCTTTAATATCCGTCGCCTGAAAAACAAAACTGTTTTGAATGTCAAAAGGATTTTCATAATCTGTAATCCAATCCTCAACGCCAAAAACACCTTCGTCTTTTAAATCGATATATCTAAAAATATCCGTAAACAAACCGTCTATAATCTTAAAAAGCTCACTATAATCAGAACCCGAGTCCTCTATAAGCGATGTATATTTGTTTTTAAGACTTTCCAAAGTAAACTCATTGTATTCCTTGTTCCCGTTCACAATAAAGCCTAAAGGAAGAGCGTAAGGATTTTCATATACATAAATAAAATCACCAGAGTTGTCGGGATTAATTCCGGCTACTGACAAAACGCTTTTGGCGCCCGTGATTTCCTTTATTTTCTCGTAAACCTCCGTTTTCTCTTCTCCCTTAAAACTAAAAACCTGCCTTAAATCGTCGCTTCCCGTTTTTTCCCTGAGATACTCTTTTATTTTCTCAAGGTTTTCCGCCTCTTCCTCCGTTCCCATAAAAAACGGCGTCGGCTCTCCTCCCGCTTCCATAATAAACGGCATAGTCTCCTCGTCCGTTGTGTCAACATCTGAGTCTAAATTTCCGATAATATATTTAACATTGAATATGGCTCCCATAAGAGGCGTCGGCTCATAAAACTTGTATGAATTGCTTGTGGCGGCTATACCAAGATTTCTCATAAGAAACGATGTATTTCCATAAGCGAGAGAGGAAAAATTGCTGTATCCCTTAAAATGATGAAAAGAACCGCTGTTTAACATCTCATACCCGTACATTTCCGCTCTGTTAAAATCTTTTCCGTCCTTTTCATTTATATATTTTACGACCCTTTCCACACCATCTACATATTTAACATAATCTTCCCTTTTTATTTTCTTTGTTTGATAGGAAAAGCCTGTTGTAGCGCTGAAAACACACTCAATAAAAACAACCAAAGCGAGTCCCCAGAGAGTATTATATTTTTTTCCGCCGTTAAATATCCTTGTAATAAGCGCTAAATAAACCGCTCCCAAAATACCGATAATGATAAAGTCATAATCGTCAAGAACTCTTTTAAACTCATCGTCAAGAGGTACTATTAAAAATTCCGTAATAACGATTATCGCCGTGAACACACATAAAAATATGTAGTAATAATCGATATTTTTAACAGCTTTTATATTGATAAAAGCTTTGTATGCCATTACGATTAAAATAAAACTGTAAATAAACGTAAACCTATGAGGAATACTCGCCGGAAAATGTAACCCATGAACCGTGAAATCAAGAGCGTTTACACAACAGCACAAAAGCATAAAACCTAAAAACAGCGAGTATAACACTTTTTCCCTAAGCTTAATATTTTTATTAAGATAATAAAGAGGAATAAGCATAATCGTGAGAAGACCAGAGTAAACGTTCGGCACATCCGAGTTTTTAGCGAGCACTATAGGCCTCGCTCCCGTAAAATGACTTGTGAGAAGCTGATACACGTTTTCGTAAACCTCAAAGTCAGGAAAAGGCTCCGTACTTGTGTAAGTATGGGAAATCGATATAACCGTGGGGATTATAAGGAACATGGAAATCCCGCCCGCTATAACGGATAACACAAAAAAACGTATAACCCTGTCCATAATAACTTTTTTATCATTTTTACACGAATACTCTAAAAAAAGATAAACAAAGAAATAAACCGCGCCAAATATACAGACAAGAAAAGCTATATAAAAATTCGCTAAAATAACAACCGTAAGGGAAATACAATACATTTTATATTTCTTATACTTAACAAGGCTTTCTATGCCCAAAGCCACAATCGGAAACAACGCCACGGCGTCGAGCCACATAATGTTCCAGTAATATGACGTTATAAAAGCCATAGAAGCGTACATAAGGGAGAAAATAACTATCGTAATATCGTTTCTGCCAAATTTCTTTTTAAGATAATAGGCGAAGAAAGAGGCGGAAAAAGCGATTTTAAGAAGTACTAAAAACGCCATAGCCTCCGGCGCGTTTCCCGCCGGAAAAAAAACCATAAGAAAGCTTAACGGGCTCGCCGTGTAATAAGCGAACTGGGAAATAAAGTTCTTTCCCAGACCGCCTTCCCATGAATATAAAAAACTTCCCCCGTTTATAAGCTTATTTCTAAGCTCCTCATGAAATGGGGCATATTGATGATACATATCAATTTTAAGTATACTGTCGCTTCCTATGGGATAACACCCCAAAAGCGTATACACCAAAATCATAGCGACCGCCGCCAGGAGGAACGAGCCCCATACAAATTTGTTTTCCTCAAATGTCTTTTTTAAAAAACCTCGCCTCTCCACAGACTAAACCTCCTTATTTACCGTCTCTTTTTCCCTTTCTCTTTTGTCAAAAAATCCATAACCGCATAAAAGAGCGATAGAAACAAGGGTTATTAAAATACCCTCGTTAAATCCTATAGGATAATAACTAAAGCTAATATCGTGGCTTCCTTTCGGCATATAAACTCCTAAAAGCCCGTCGTTTCCAAAAGCCACTTTTTCCGCCTCCGCTCCGTCAAGAGTGACCGTCCAACCGTCGTCATAGGGTATAGACGTGAATAAAAACCCGTCCTTGTCCGTATCAACTTTAGCGTTTATAAAATCGTCGCCGTATTCAGAAATAACCATAGGCGTTTTTGAAAGTTCCTCATAAGCCCTCTCAAAATTCTCCTCGTTAAAGTTAGCGGCGTATACTTTAATAGTACCGCTTTTTCTGTAAGTTTTCTCGTACTCTCCCTTTTTGGTAAGCTCAAGATTAACAGTAATCTCCGAGCCCTCGTCAACATATCCAACGTCTATAAGGCTTCTTCCCGTACTAAGCTCTCTGCTTGGCGGTGTCTCAGTATTGCCGTCTGGAGTCGTTATACTGTACTCACCCTTTTTGGCGTTTCCTGAGTCAATATAAAGGAAAGTTCTTCCTGTCTTGTTCACATCGACCTTAAAAGTAATTACAGGCTTATAGTCCTCTGAGAAAAATCCAGGCCTTGTAAGCTCATACTCGTTTATGTTTCTCACACCAAACTCTTTTAAATACTCTCTCGCGTCCGTGGCAACCAGTTTATCTTCCTCGTCTCTGTATCTTAATTTTATAAGGTCTACGGATTTTCCGTTTTCCGAAACATTGTTTACTTTAATGTCCGTCACAGGTAAATCTTTTAAAATCTTTTCATTAAGGTTAGTTGATGAGAAAACAAAATCATTCTGCACGTCAAAAGGATTATCGTCGTCGGTAACCCAGTTCTCAATGCCAAAAGTACCGGCGTTTTTCAATTCAATATGCTCGACAACATCTTTTATGAAATCATTTACCCATTTAAAAATAGCCTCTCCGTTTGAATCTATATCGTTAAGCTGAGAAGTATATTTATTTTTAATACTTTCCAAAGTAGCCGCCTTATTGTTTCCGTTTACGACAAATCCCAAAGGAAGCACATAAGGATTCTCATATACATAAATAAAATCATCATCGCTGTCAGGATTAATCCCCGCTATATCAGAAACTTTCTCCACGCCGGCGATTTCTTTTATTCTCTCGTCAACCTCGTTTTTCTCGTCTCCCTGAAACTCTGAAATCTGCCCCAAATCGTCGTTTCCCGTTTTTTCCTTTAGATACGCCTTTATTTTCTCAAGGGTTTCCGCCTCCTCGTCAGTCCCCATAAAAAATGGAAGCGGCTCTTTGCCATAATATAAGTCCGTAATGGTGTTCGCCCTTTTTACAATATATTTAATGTTAAACATAGAGTCAATAAGGGGAGTCGGGTCGTAAAGCCTGTATGAGTTACTTGTGGCCGCTATTCCCAATTTTTCCATAAGCTTGGACGTATTTCCGTAAGCGAGTGACGAAAATTGAGAATACCCCTTAAAATGATAAAGAGAACCCTCGTTTATAGTCAGAAACCTGTGCATTTCCATTCTGTTAAAGTCTTTTCCGTCTTTTTCCCCAAGATAGTCTATAGCCCTCTCCACTCCGTCAATATATTTAACATAACTTTCCCTGCTGGTTTTTCCCGTATAGGCGATTCCCGTAGCCGTACTGAAAACGCACTCGGCGAAGACGACTAAAGCGAGCCCCGCCAGCGGACGTATGTCTTTTTTCTTTCCGTTTATTATCTGTAATATAAGAGTTAAATAAAACGCTCCCAAAACAGCGATAATAACAAAATCATAATCCGCTAAAACTCTCTCAACATCTTTATTAAGAGGCTCTATTAAAAATTCGGTAATAATTATTATTCCCACGAATACACATAGAAACGTATAGTAATAATTTATTTTTCTAATCGCTTTTATGTTGATAAAAGCTTTATACGCCATTCCGATGAGAACAAAACTGTAAATAAACGTAAAACGGTGCGGAAGGTTAGACGGAAAATGTAATCCGTGAATAAGGAAATCAAGCGTATTCACACAGCTGCATAACAGCATGAAAAGCAAAAGCAGTGAATAGAGCACCTTTTCTTTAAGTTTAATATTTTTGTTAAGATAATAAATCGGAATAAGCATAACAGTTAAAAGACCCGAGTAAACGTTCGGCAAATCCTCGTTTCTCGCGAGAACGACAGGTCTCGCCCCAACAAAATGATTCGTGATAAGCTGATACACATTGTCATAAACATTAAGGGTCGGAAAAGATGAGTCGCTCGCCTGAGTGTGAGAAAGAGCGACGGCGGTGGGAATGGTAAGAATCATGGAAATCCCGCCGGCGATAATAGATAACACGGAAAACCGTATAAATCGGTCTACAATAACACCCTTGTCTTTTTTCCATGAGTATTTTGAGAAAAGATAAACAAGGAAATAAAGAGTGGCAAACACACAGACAAGAAAAGCTATATAAAAGTTTACCAAAATAACGATAGCGAGGGAAATACAATACATTTTATATCTCTTATCCTTGACAAGACTCTCTATCCCCAAAGCCACAAGAGGAAACAGCGCCACAGCGTCAAGCCACATAACATTCCAATAATATGACGTGATAAAAGCCATTGAAGCGTACATAAGAGCGAAAATAACTATAGTAATATCGTCCCTGCCAAACTTCTTTTTAAGGTAATAAGCGAAGAAAGAGGCGGAAAAAGCCACTTTAAGAAGCACAAAGAGCGCCATCGCCTCCGGCATATTCTCCTGCGGGAAAAAAACCATGAGAAAACTTAAAGGACTCGCCGTATAATAAGCGAACTGAGAGATGAAATCTTTTCCCAAACCTCCCTCCCAGGAATAGAGAAAACTCCTGCCGTTTACAAGCCTGTCCCTGAGCTCCTCGTGAAACGGGCCGTACTGATGATACATGTCTACCCTTAAGATAGTGTGACTCCCTATGGGATAATATCCTAAGAATATGTATGCGGAAAGCATAATAGCCGCCGCCAAAAGAAACGACCCCCATACAAATTTGTTTTCCTCAAATTTTCTTACTAAAAACCCGTGCTTTTCCACAAATTAAACCTCCTCATTTTTATTTTTAAAAATAAAAAATTTACTGAAAAAATAATTCATAATCACGACAAAAATGTTGGCCAATATTTTAGCGATTTTATCGTTCATTCCGACTTTTGGATTTACCACGGCCATCATCCACAAAACCTCGCAGCCAAGAGAAAAAAGCCTCGCCCCGACAAAGGCGGATACCTCTTTAAAAACCGTTTTAAGCTCAAAGCTCCTGCTGTCAAAAAC
>CANOGI010000115.1 GCA_947565475.1 uncultured Eubacteriaceae bacterium | reverse complement strand
TTTGTGCCATTATAATAACACTTTTATACAAAAAAGTCAAGTAACAGTTTTTATTTTTAATAAACCTGTTGCTTTTTTATTATCGAAAAACACCGCTTTTAGCAAAGAATAAAATTTCAAATTATCTCTTGCCAATAGAAATAATTTATATAAAAAAACAATTTTTTTAGAATTAATTGACAACTTAATAAAAACTGTTATAATTTAATAGGGCAGCCGGTCTGCGGGGTATGGTTTCCACTTCCTAAAGGAGGTGGCGCTATGAGTAATTATGAACTTTTATCTTTATTGATAGATTTTTCTATGCTTATGGTGACAATCTACATAGGCACAAAAAAATAACCACCCTCGCCTGACCCGCTTTGGTGGTTATTTTAATTAAACTATCCTAAAGTGGAAGCCACTCTCGTGGAGCTGACTGCCTTTTGTGCCATTATAATAACACTTTTTCTATAAAAAGTCAAGTAACAGTTTTTAGTTCTCAATAAATCTGTTGCTTTTTTATTATCGAAAACACCATTTTTACCATGAAATAAAATTTCAAATTATCTCCTGCTAATAAATACTGTTATAATCTAATATTTAAATTTTTATAAAATCTTAAAACTTCTGAGGTGGTTCTATGAATATAGCAATCTATGCCCGAAAATCAAGACTTTCAGAAAAAGGAGAAAGTATTCAAAACCAAATAAACGCCTGCAAAGCATATGTTAATATGCAGTATCCAGATTCAGATATAACTATATTCGAGGATGAGGGCTTTTCGGGCGGAAATACCGATAGACCCCAATTCAATATACTCCAAAGCCAAATAAAAAAAAGAAGATTTGACGTGCTGATAAGCTATAAACTTGACCGAATAAGCAGAAATATAAGCGATTTTTCTAACTTTGTTGATATGTTGGATTCTTATAAGTGCTCTTATGTTTCATTAAAAGAACAATTTGATACATCAACGCCAATGGGCAGAGCGATGATGTATATCCTCGCTGTATTCGCCCAGCTTGAACGAGAGACAATTTCTGAGCGAATAGTTGATAACTTTACAGGTTTGGCTTCTACAGGAAGATTTTTAGGGGCAATTCCGCCGGAAGGTTACGATAAAGTTAAAATTGAGTATATTGATAAAAACGGAACATCCAAAAAATATAATATATTAAAAATAAATAAAGAGGAAAGCGAGAGAGTAAAATTCATTTTTGATAAATACTTAGAATGGCAGAGCATAAATAAAATTCAAGGATATTGTATGCGAAACAGAATTACAAACAGAAATGGAAAGGATTACAAATGTATATCAATAAGAAGGCTGCTAACCCACCCTATATATATGACAGCCGACTCCTTAGCCTATGAGTATTTAGCCAATAAAGGTGTTAAAATAGCGGTTCCTAAAGAAAAATTTGACGGTAAACACGGCATAAGTATTTTACGGAGAACAAAACTCGCCTCAAACGCCACTTATTATACTGATTACAGCGAATGGATTGTGTCTGTAGGAGAACATGAACCTCTAATCTCCTCTGAAAATTGGATAAAGGTTCAAGATATAATTGAAGCGAGAAAATCTTTGACAATAAGACGTCCTATAGGAAAAAAGGGACTTTTGTCAAGCCTTTTAAGATGTAAAAAATGCGGGAGCTATATGCGCCCGTCAAGTATAAGCGGTGACCGTTTCTATTATTGCTGTGAGAAAAAAGAAGACTCAAAAAGAACCCTGTGCGATTCCAAAAACGCCCGAGGCGATAAACTTGACAGAGAAATTATAAGCTCATTAAAATCAATGCTGTTTGACGAAAATAGCCAAATAACCGACTTTGACGTGATAAAAAGCCGAACAAATCTTTTAGATTATGATTTGCAAAAACAACTGACACAGGTTGAAAAGAAAATTAAAGAAACAGACACGGTTATAAAATCCCTTGTTCATAAAGTAGCGGCTACAGAAAATAAAACACTTCTTTCTTACATAACTTCCGAAATTGAAAATCTTGATAAAGAGATAAAAACCTTAAAATTAAAAAAAATAAATATTATTGAGAAAATAAACTCATGTGATGTAAAGTTCACAAATATAAGCATAGCTTTAAAAGCGGTTGAGAAAATAAGAAACGGAGCTATTGACATAGAAATAAAAACGCCGGAACAGCTTCTTGAAGTCAGAAACATCATTAAAGATGTTGTCGATAGAATAGAATATGACGGAAAAAACGCTCAAATCTTTTTAAAGTCTTTTTAAAAAATAAGTTCCGTTTTTTAACGTAATCTACAGCATACGACCAAGCTTTTTCCTACGGAAGAAACATTTATGAGGAAATCTCCATAATAGTTGATGAAATGTTTACCACTTATATAACAAAACCTGGTATCAGGCAGCCATTATTTACACAATACTGCGACGGCTCAAAAGTATCATGTCCCAATTGGCTTTCTCAGTGGGGAAGCAAAAATCTGGCGGATCAGGGTTATACCGCCAGTCAGATTTTAAGATATTATTATGGAGACGATATATATTTAACTCAAGCGGAACAGGTCAACGGCGTTCCATCATCTTTTCCCAATGAAAATTTGCAAGTAGGCTCAAGAGGTAACAGCGTACGAACCATTCAAACCCAATTAAACGCCATTTCAAACACCTATACCGCCATCCCCAAACTAAGAGTAGACGGAATATATGGCGAACAGACGGCGGAAGCGGTAAGAAAATTTCAGCAAATATTTAATTTACCTCAATCAGGTATTGTTGATTTTCCAACATGGTATGAGATTTCAGAAATTTATGTCGCTGTTGAGAAAATCGCCGAATTGGTATAATGTTCCTTTTCAAACTACAAAATTGCCATAAGATTTTAAAAGAAGTCTATTATCCCTTTTCAAATAAATTGGGCTGTGGATTAAAATTTATCCACAGCCCAATTTATTATAATACACTTAACTGTCAGTCTCAATTAATAAATTACCTTAGTACAAAATTATCAACAGCGGATTTAAATACAGCCGCTTGCTTAACAAGAGCTTCCGCAAACTCCTCGCTTCTTATGCTTAATGAATTATTATCTCTCGCCACCTCCGAAATATCACTTACACTTTTACTAATATCCTCCAAAGCCGCTTCCTCGTCTTTGAGAGCGAGAGCGCATTCATCAATAAGTACGGCGATTTCCTTAACCTGCTCAATCATTAGGTTAAGCGAATCCGACGTAGTATTAGCTATTTCCACACCGAACTCAATTTTAGCCAAAGAACTATTTATAAACTCACCTGTTTCTTTAGCCGCACGTTGACTTCTTCCGGCAAGACTCCTCACCTCGTCAGCGACAACAGCGAACCCTTTCCCGCTGTCACCAGCCCTCGCCGCCTCAACAGCGGCATTAAGGGCAAGAATATTTGTCTGAAAAGCAATATCGTCAATAATGTCAATAATATTTGAAATACTTTCAGCGGCATCATTAATTTCTTTCATCGCACTAAGCATATCCCTCATTTTTTGACTACCCTCTACAGCGTAGTTCTGCGCCACGAGAGCTATTTCATTAACTTTCTGAGACTTTTCGGAATTTACTGTAGAATTTTCGGAAATATTCTTTATCATAGAGTTTAACTCGTATACTGAGTTATTTTGTGAGGCCGCGCCCTCGACAAGCTTTGAACTGTTTCCTGAAATATTCTTGGCGTTGTCAGCGACGCTGTTAGCCGAATTTCCAATCTCTCTAAGCAAACTGTTAAAGTTAAGTAAAATAAGATTTAAAGCGTTTTGAATATCTTCAAAATCACCTATATAGTTTTTCTTTATCTCAACGCTTAAATCTTGTTTTGATAATTTTATTAAAATATCTGAAATATCCTGAATATAATCCGAAACTATTTCTATAGTATTGTTAAGGTTATTTTTCATAACCTCAAAATCACCTGAGAAAGATTCTTCTATTTTAACTTTAAAATTGCCGTCCGCGAGCTGTTTGAGAGTATCCGAAACGCTTATTAAAGGTTTTTTAACAGTTCTTAAAACAGTGTTGAGCCCATTAGCTATATTGTTCCAGTCCCCTTGATATGAAGATGAGTCTATAGCGTATTCAAGCTCTCCTTCTATAGCGGCGTTAATCATCGAGTTAATATCATCGGAAATAGAAACAAAATTACTTCTGATAGCGTCCAGAGCTATATTAATCTCATTTTTCTTTCCTGGGAATCGCTTAACCTCGGCGTCAAAATTTCCATTTCCGTATTCTTGAATACACTCTATAACTTTATCAGTATCGTCAAGTAGCTCGTCAATAACGTTATTAATAGACTCAGCGACAGAGTTATAAGCACCCAAGTAATTTTTTCCGTTTATTCTTACGTCTGTCTCTCCGTTATGAAGAAGTTTAGAAGTATCGTCTATTTCATTAAGAAGACTTTTTAAAATACTCATCATTTTTCCAAGTGAATTTGATAAATTGCCTAACTCGTCATTGTATTTTGAATTTATCACTATATCAAAGTTCCCGTTGCGTACATCCATCGCGGCTCTTTCAAGCTCAATAATCGGTTTCTTTATACACTTTGAGACAAGCAGAGCTATAACAATAGAAACGCAAATTAAAAAAAACAAAATCCCAATAAGCACTAAAACGGCGGTGTTAGAATAATTATTTATTTTATTAGCGTTTTTTATAAGGTTGTTTATAGTTGACCCGGAAATAATATCACAGCCTTTTAAAAGCTCATCATAAAAATTATAATTCTCATCAATAATGCTTATAGCGTCTTTTGTGCTTCCGTTTCTCGCCAATTCCACGGCGTTATCCATAGCGTCAAAATATTTTTGTGAATTGCTTATAAGATTGTCAATAAACGTCATATACTCCGCTTTGCCAGATTTATCTTTAAGATACTGTTTATACCATTCAAGATCTTCTGAAATATCATTTTTCAAACTCTCCATTTCGTCTGATATATCAGAAACATTCGAGTTATTAGCGGTATGAAGTATAAGACTGTTAGCGTCAATGACATATGTATATACACTTTCCTTAAGCCCGTCTATCTTTTTCACAACCTCAAGATTTTGATTAATCCTGCTGTGATAACTTCCGCTCACATCCAAAAGAGTGGATACAGCGAACACCCCAAAAATTAAACTTACAAAAATAGTTAGACTAAAAGCGATTAAAAGTTTTTTACTTATTTTAAGATTTCTATACCAATCCATAAAAAAACCACCTCTCTACTCTAATTTTCCGTCTACGCCTTTTATGAACCACGCCATTGAGCTTAATTCCTCGTCAGAAAGCTTCTTTCCCTCCTCGACGACAAGTTCATTTTTTTGGTTATAAATAGGACCCGTGAAAATTTTATCGTCTCCATTTAAAATTTTAACTTTTTCTTCCTCAATCAAATTTTTAATTTCAGGACTTACATAATCTGATACAGGGGCTATATCGACAAGCCCGCTTGAGGCGTCAAGCCATTCCGAACCTGTTTTCCATTTCCCGTCGAGAATTCTTTTGGTACATTCCGTATAATATATTCCCCAGTCCCATATAGCCGCCGTAATTTGCTTATCATTTTCATAAGACATATCCCTGTTATATCCGACAGAGTAAATATTACGCTCTTTCGCGGCCGCTTGAGGACCTGTCGTATTTTGATGCTGGGCGATAACGTCCGCCCCGTTGTCAATCAGTTTTTCAGCGGTACTTTTCTCAAGCTGATAATCGTTCCATGTTGATGTCCATAAAACCTCAACAACGGCATCTGGATTAACTTTTTGAACACCTAACGTAAAAGCGTTTATTCCTCTTATAACTTCTGGAATAGGAAAAGCAGCCACATATCCTATTTTATTAGATTTTGTGACAGAACCGGCGGCAATACCGGTCAAATAACGCATCTGATAAATCTTCCCAAAAAAATTGCTCATATTGTCAAGGGTTTTATAACCGCTGCAATGAATAAACGTTACATCTTTATGTTTTTCCGCCTCGTTATACATACCGTCCATATGCCCAAAACTTGTTCCATAAATTACTTTAGCGCCATTTTTTATAAATTCTTCGCAAACTTCCTCAACTTGCTTCTCATCGTCAAGAACGCCCTCTTTGTAAATCGTTTTTACTCCTTCTATTTTCTCGACTTTTTGCCTTCCTTGGTCATGCATCTGTGAGTATCCGCCGTCATTTATCTCACCGTCAAACATAAACGCCACGATAAGCTCATCTTTCTTCGTTTCCTCTTCATTTTCCTCTCGTTTATCCATATCACCGAAAATTGTACCGTCTAAATCAAGAACAACCTCATCAGCGTCGCTTAAAGGCCCGCAGCCTGTGATGAGCAGAGAACACATCAACACCGACGATACTAATTTGCTGATTTTAAAAAACTTTCTCATATTCTTCCTCCTAAATATATTATTTGTAAAGCTTATCTTTTTGTTTGTTTTTACCCATATTTTAGCTGCCAAACACAATCCAGCCATTAACTTTTTTATTTTAACATAAACTAAATAAAAATAAAAGTATAAATTCGCACAAATTAGGCAATACAAGAATTGACTGCACTTAGTGGTATAATATATAAAAAAACAATATACCGATTGCAAATCGGTATATTGTCAAAATAAACTATCTGATAAAATTAGTCTTTACAGGCTGTTCGTCCGTTGGTTTATCTATTCCCGCTTTTTTCCCTGCGTCAATACATTTTAAAATCCACGCCATATAATTTCCCAATGTTCTCATAGTCTGCATTCCCTCAAGGTCTTTGACAACTTCCTCAGGACTGTTTCCATGCACTTGATTCCAATATTGAGAAGAAATAACAGGCATTTTCGAAATGGTAAAATATTTGTTAAGTTGGTCAAAAGCGGCTGACGCCCCGCCCCTTCTACAGCTTACCACGGCGGCGCCTGGCTTACCCGCGAAAATAGATGTTCTTCCATAAAAAGCTCTGTCCAGAAAAGAAGAAATCTGTCCCGCCGCGCCGGCGTAATAAACCGGAGAGCCGAAAACAAACCCATCCGATTCTTTGGCTTTCTCAATAAAATCATTTACTTTGTCATCTCTGAAACATTTTCCATTCTTTAAACAAGCTCCGCAAGCGATGCATCCCGCCACAGGCTCCGTTCCTATTTGAAAAATCTCAGTCTCAATATTGT
>CANOGI010000114.1 GCA_947565475.1 uncultured Eubacteriaceae bacterium | reverse complement strand
TGAGTCTTATGTAGTTTTAAAGATTACAAAATATTTACTTGATTACATTGACACAAGAAGTATTAATTTTGAAATAAGCAGATCGGAAAAAGGTCTTAAAATACCTCTTAGCTCTATTGTTACTAAAACTATACTTAAAATACCTAAGAAATATGTAAAAGACGATTATGTAATTAAAGTTTCTTCAGAGGCTAAAGAAAATCTTATTATTGAGAATTCAGGAGGAGATAAAGATGGAGTATATATTTATACTCCTGAGAATGACCGTATTTTAAGTCTTGGTGACAAAATTCAAAATCCTGATGATGCAGATGATATTTATGAAATTAAAGAAGTTATTAATATCCAAGGCGTATATATTATAAATTCGGGAATAGCTGAATTTAAAACGCTTAATACGGAGGGGTTTGCTCAAAACAGTACACATATTATAATTAAACCTGAAAATAATCCTAAAATAAGGTTATATGACAGAATTTTGACTGACACCTCAAATGTTAAAGAGGATGATATGATTTACAGGTAGGAATATTTATGAGGTTAAAATGGAATTTGCCAGTTTATAAAACCTATATGGGTGTAAGATTTAATTTAGGAGATTTGGTATGTTGTGCTTGATGGAAGAGTTACCTATCACAGTAACAATAGATTTATTTAAAAAACTTTAAAAAAGTACATTATTTATTGGTTTTAAGGTTTATAAACAAATGTGATATTTTTAAAATAATGGCAGGTGATTATTGTGAATGATATAAAAGAAAATCTTAAGGAGATAAACGAGAGAATAAAAAACGCTGCCGCTGTTTCCGGAAGAAAGGTGGAAGAGATACTTCTTTTAGGAGTTACTAAAACAGTTGATATTGATAGAATAAGGGTTCTTATGGAATGCGGGGTTAAATCTCTTGGTGAGAATAGAGTACAAGAGCTTCTTTCTAAGTACGATGTTATAGGAAGTCAAGCGAAATGGCATCTTATAGGAAGTCTTCAAACAAACAAGGTAAAATATATTATTGATAAAGTTGAGTTAATTCATTCTGTTGAAAGTGTTAAACTTGCTGAGGAAATTGATAAACAGGCAAAAAAGCGCAATAAAGTCTCTGATATTCTTGTTGAGGTAAATATAGCGGGTGAATCGTCAAAACATGGAGTGGAGCCAGATGATGTAAACAAATTTATTGATGAAATATCAAGATTTGACAATATATGTATAAAAGGTATTATGACAGTGGCTCCTTTTGTTGAAAATCCTCAAGAAAACAGAAAATATTTTGAAAAAATGAGGAAATTATTTATTGACAACAAGGGGAAAAATGTGGATAATATAAATATGACTTATCTTTCGATGGGAATGACAAATGATTATGAAGTTGCTATTGAGGAAGGGGCTAATATTGTAAGAATCGGTACAGGTATTTTTGGTAAAAGAGAGTATAAGAATTAAGGGGAGAATTGAAAATTTTTTCATAGCTTAAACTCTTATAGCGGGGCGTTTTATAAAAATATATTTTAGCGCGTGGTATTATTTATATTTATAATAATTTAAAAAACTTAATATAGGTGTGAGATGGGTTTTTAGTTTTTTTTGATAAACTTGTAAATAATTTTTGGTGCTATTATATTTTGAGGAATATTTTTTAATACGCTCTACAGCATATCTTAAAACTAAAATATATACAAAAAGTTATAGGAAATAAATAACTTTAAGCCTGGTTATTTTATTTTTAGTGGTTTTTTGATATATTAAAAAATTTATCAGTTGTTTTAACAATTGTTATATAGTTTTGGATACGCTATAATCAAAAGACATAATTTAAGGAAAATGACGCTGTTTAATTACAATCAAGAATTAAAAATAATTTTTGAGATAGGTTAAAAGGCTTTTTCCAAGATGTTAAATTTATTAAGGAGGATTTATATGGCTAATATACTTAACAGGCTAAGAGGCGCTATGCTTGGTGAATCTTATGAGGACGATTATGATTATGACTATGAGGATGATGATAGAATTGAGGAAGAGCCCAAAGTAAGAAACCTTGATGCCGCCAAAACATCATATTCAAGAAAAAGCAACGCCGGTTCTAAAATTGTTAATATTCATACTAACGTTCAAATGGAAGTTGTTGTTACCGCTCCTAATAATCTTGAGGAAGCGGGGGAAGTATGTGATTATTTGAAAGAAAAGAAAACGGTTATTGTTAATCTTGAAAACATTGAACACGAAATCGCTCAAAGAATAAGCGACTTTTTATGTGGTGCCTGTTATGCTCTTGATGGTTCTATACAGCTTATTTCTGATGATATATTTATTATTGGTCCTGTAAATGTGGATATCACAGGACAATTTAAGGAAGAGCTTAAAGCGAATGGTATTAAGTTGCCATATACTTCTATGTGGAGATAGTGAGGTTTTTTTATGCCCGGTATAATTTATCAAGCCTTGTTTTTATTCGTTACAATATTGAATTATCTTATACTTGCGAGAGTCTTTTTATCATGGCTTCCTATTGGCAGGGACAATCCTGTCATTGGATTTATCTATGCCCTTACGGAGCCTATTTTAGGACCTATAAGGAATATGCTCCAGAAATCACCTTTGGGTGGTCCGGGAATGATTCTTGATTTTTCACCTATTATCGCTTTTTTTTTAATTGACTTTGTTTTAAATATTGTCAGAAAAATTATGGGGTATTAATTGTGTTTGATAAACAAAATATTTTGAAAAATATTTCTAAGCCTGATGAAAAGCTTATTTTTTCTAAAGTTTTTGACCGGGCTTATTATTGTATTAAGAATTTTGAGCCGACTTTTACAGAATTTCTTGACCCATATAAAATTTCATCTCTGTTAGGTCTTTTTGGCGATAAATATGATTTTAACATACGTGTTTTCGGCGGAAAGGACAATTGTGAAAGGTGTAAGATGGGATTCTTTCCGGAGTTTATGATTGAGTCGGATATGGTGTTCCCGATTTCTGTTATTAAAGTAACTTATAATCTGAAATTCAGCGGAAAACTTACTCACAGGGATTTTCTCGGTTCTATTATAGGTCTTGGGATTGTAAGAGGGAAGATAGGGGATATTTTAATTGAGGAAGGCAAGGTTTTTGTTTTTGTTGATGATGATATTGCCGATTTTATAAGCGCGAACCTTTGCAAGGTTGGCAAAACCAAAGTTGACGCGAGGATTATTTCAGCGGAGGAAATTGACGTTAATGAGAATTTTGGAGAATTTAAAAATATTACTTCCTCGTCTTTAAGAATTGATGGGATTTTAAGCTGTGTGTTTAATTTGTCCAGAGGAAAAGTGTCTGACCTTATTAAAACCAAAAGAGCTTTTTTAAACCAAAGTCTTTGTGAAAGTGTTTCAAAACAAGTTTCTGAAGGCGATATTTTAACTTTACGGGGGTTTGGAAGGGTTGAGATAGTTAAGTTTGAGGGAAAAACAAAAAAGGACAAGTTTTTAATAAGTATACGTAAATTCGCGTAGAAGGACACTGCTTTATTTCACAAATGATATTAAAGCAATTCGCGAAGTCTTTAGCACAAGACAATAAAAGAATTTCTTTAATATCAAATTTTTAAAAGTTTGTTTGTTCACTTTTTTATTGGTTTGCTGTAAATAAAAATGCAAGAAATAAAAAATACTCAAGTTAAGGATTATTTTAAGACAACCTATATAGTAAAAATAAAAATTGTTTTTTGCGCAATTCGTTGATTAAATTTAGATTAAATATAGGTTGTATTTTATATATTATAAAATTTGGTATTTCTGTAATTGGAGGGTTGTTTATGCTTACGCCGGTTGATATAGAAACTGTTGACTTTAAGAAAGTCGCTTTGGGTTATTCTCAAGATGAGGTTGACGAGTTTCTTGACAAAGTTATTGTTGAATTTGAGGTTCTTTACAAGGAAAATGTAAAACTTAACGACAAAGTAGGCGTTCTTGAGGACGCGCTTAGTTATTATAAGGATATGGAGGAAACTTTAAAAAATTCTATAGTTATGGCTGAAAAAACCGCTATGGAAACAAAGAATAACGCTAATCAAAGCGCTGAGCAAATTATTAAAGGCGCTGAGCTTAAAGCCGCTGAAATATTACAAGACGCTAATAAAAAACTTTATGACCTTGAGTATAAAGTTCTTGGAATGAAAAACAGATATGATACTTTTAAAGCTAAGCTAAAGCTTTTACTTAATACGGAAATTGAAATTTTGGAAAACAGTGATAAGGAAATTGAGTTTGATTTACATGATGAGGCAGTTCCCTCCGATGATGATTATAAAGAAAAAGTTTAATATTTTATGTATAATTTTATTTTTCAAACATACCTAAAAACGGACGAATAAAAACTTTGCCCGCTTTTAGGTATGTTTGATTTGTTTTTATCTAAGACATTATCCGGTGTAGCGCGCTCGTATTTTTGTAAGATAAAAACGCGAATAAAATATGACTTATATTATAGCTACAAGAGGAAATTTCAGCGTAAAACAATAAAAAAGTTTTTTTACATATCAGGTTTATTAGGACGTATTTGAAAACTCATCTGACTATACAGAACGCTTAAATTTGCCATAGTTTTGTGACGAAATGTTTGAGATAAGCTTTATTCCATCGTCTCCCGTTTTTCGTTCCGGCAATTTTGTTTAACTGACAGAGTAAGTTCCCCGCTTATTAAGCGAGGGTACTTACTTTTGTATTCAGGGGAGTGCAAGTTCACTCTGAATACAAAGGCGAATATTTTCTCCGTCGGTTATGAGAATTTTTGTTATATAAAAATTCGAGTAGTCTTGACTTTGTATACTTCAAAGCGGTTTTCAGATACGCCCTAAATATTTCCTGTTAATTTTTTTGTTTTACTATAGTTTATTATATTTGATATACGGTTTTTACATAATTTACGACTGTACTTATTGTGTTTTCGATTCCCGTTTTACTTGTGTTTATAATTATGTCATAATTTTTGAGGTCAGTCCACTCGTTTCCAGTATAGTAATTATAGTAATTATTTCTTTTTTTATCGGCTTTTGTTATTGAGGTTTTAGCCTCTTTTTCACTTAAATTATATAATTCCATAATTCTTTTTGTCCTAAATTCAGCATCGGCGTGGAAGTATATTCGAGTTAAGTTTTTTTCCTCTCTTAAAATGTAGTCTGAGCAACGACCTACTATTACACAAGAGCCTTTTTTTCCAATATCACGTATTACTTTTGATTGTATTGAGAATAATTTATCATTTGTAAGTAAATCATCGTTTCTGAAAAACAGTGAACCCATTGGATTTGAGCCCATTACAAGAGAATAGAGAAAACTGTTTGATGGAGCCTCGTCAGCTTTTTCAAAAATATCTTCGGAAAAACCGCTTTCTTTAGCCGCAAGGGCTATAAGTTCTTCATCGTAAAATGATATTCCAAAAGAGTCAGCTATTTTTTTACCTATTTCACGACCTCCGCTTCCAAATTGACGGCTTATTGTAATAATAAATTTATCACTCATAAAATCACCTCCGAAATTTAATTATGTTTTTTAGAATTATATTACGGCAATTCCCTTTATAGTTAGTTAATCTAAAAATAAACAAGTTCGGATGTTTATAATCATTATTGGAATCGCTATAAAATAAAAATATTTTCATATTTCTATTTTAGCACAATTTTAATAAAATGAATAGATTTTTTTATGATAAAAAAAGTTGTTCTTTTATTTTTTCGCGCGCAACATATTAAGAAAGGGAGAATATATAATTAGTGAAACACCGTACAAAGAGGAAATAAAAATAATTTTACGAAAAAATACACTCTTAACGAAAAAGCGTTTTCGTTTAAGTGGGATTAAAAATCCCACACTTTAGCTAAATTTTTTCGTCACTACCGCTAAAATCATTTTTATCTTTGAATTACGCGATGTTTCATTAGTTAATTTCAAAATGTACAAAAGCTGGGTAGTGTAAAATTATTTTAGAGGGGTTGAAAGAAAGGGTATTTCTTACACGTTTATGCTAATTGAGAATGACTGGAAAGAAACTTGAGTCCTTTGATTTGTTTGTTTTTATGGCAATTCTCTAAATTTTTAGCGCTGTTTGATAACATCAAAATACGTGTGTTATTTGTATTTTCAGGTTATCGAACAGCGCTATCATATTGTGAGATGTAGACATATTTTATTTTTGAAAAAGTTTTAAGTTATGGCGGTTATTATAAGATTAGCTGTTATACATATTAAAATTCCCGCTAAAGTATGAATACCGAAAGTTATTAAAGGCCATTTTAACCCCCCGGTTTCTTTTTTTATTGTAAGCAGAGTTGTACTGCATGGGAAATGATTTAAGGAAAATAAAATTGCGCATATTGCGGTTTTTATTGTCCAGCCGTTTGATATTAAAAGTTCTCCGAGTTCGTTTAAATTTTCAAAAGGTATAAGCGCTGAGTTTTTTAAATAAAACATTATTATTAGCGGGATAACTATTTCATTAGCCGGCATTCCTATTATAAAGGCTGTTAGGATTACTCCATCAAGCCCCATTATTTGAGCGAGAGGATTTAAAAAATCGGAAATATAAAATAGAACGCTGTTTCCGCCGATAAGAGTGTTTTGTAAAATCCATATGACAGCGCCTATGGGAGCGGCGACTATTATTGCTCTGCCAAGCACAAATAGAGTTCTGTCAAGTATACTTCGTACGATTATTTTTTTTACTTGAGGTTTTCTGTAAGGCGGCAGTTCAAGAATAAAAGAGGAGGGAAGACCTTTTAATATTGTGGCTGATAAAATTCTTGACACAGTTAAAGTTATAAAAACGGAGAATATTATCGATGACAATACTATAAGCGATATTTTTAAAGATGCCAAAATTCCTGTACTTGCCATAAAAATTGACGCTATCGCTATAATACCGGGAAAACGTCCGTTGCAAGGAACGAAATTATTTGTTATTATAGCTATTAATCTTTCACGGGGAGAGTCTATTATTCTGCAGGCGGTTACTCCAACAGCGTTACAGCCAAGTCCCATACACATTGTCAATACTTGCTTTCCATGAGTTTTGGCGTTTTTAAAAAATTTATCAAGGTTAAACGCTATTCGGGGAAGACGCCCTAAGTCCTCCAAAAACGTAAATAATGGAAAGAATATCGCCATAGGGGGAA
>CANOGI010000113.1 GCA_947565475.1 uncultured Eubacteriaceae bacterium | reverse complement strand
GGAGAGGAGTATCTATATCAAATAAAAACTGGTAATCGTAAATTATTAAAAGTTATTTACGGTATCTTTTTTAAGAACAGCGTTTAAAGTAAGCGTTCTTTTACCGTTTCTTATAACTTTTATCTCAACATTATCACCCACATTACACTTTCTTACAGCTTCTGTAAGCTGAGCCGGCGTAAACACGGGATTTGAATTAAAGCCTGTTATAACGTCGTAAGTTCTAATTCCCGCTATATCAGCCGCGCTTCCTGGAACGACGCTCTCTACAAGAACGCCCATTTCCGGAAGATTATTCGCTTGAGCGATATCTTCACTTATCGCTCTTACTGAAACGCCTAAATAAGGTGATTCTTTTTTATTCATTATTTCTTCTATAATAGGTTTGGCTATATTTGAGGAAATACTGTAACCAATTCCCTCAACGGTATAATATGCGTATTTAGCCGTATTAATTCCAATAACCTCACCTTTTTGATTAATAAGAGCGCCTCCGTCATTTCCCATATTTATAGCGGCGTCTGTTTGAATAACGCTTAAACTCTCACCACCTGAGACGGGAATGTCTGTTTGAATGACGCTTACGATTCCTTTTGTGGCGGTATTACCATCACCGAAAGCGTTTCCAATGGCGATAACAGTATCGCCGACGCTTAATTTATCGGAATCTCCAAAGTAAGCGGTTTTAACTGAATTTATACCTATTTCTTTTAAATCCTCACGCTCTACCGAAATAACGGCGAGGTCGGAAAGCTGATGTTTGCCTATAAGATTAGCTGGTACAAAATCATCATTATTAAAAGAAACGTTTACGTATGAGGCTCCGGAAATAACATGATAATTTGTAACGATATATATATTTTTCAACGTCTGATGAAAAATTATTCCGGATCCCATAAACTGGACTTCCTGAGTTTCCGGATTTTCCATAAAAGGACTCAACTGATTGTTACCAGAAGCCGTAACAATGGAAACAACAGAATCACTCGCGTTTATAATAGGATTACTTGAACTGGAGTTATCCGCTGAAAGTTGAGTCAGAGTGTTTTTGTTTTCTGTAAAGGTTTCAAAAGAATTTTTTAGGTCCTTATAGAAATAACCTATTCCAAAACCCAAGATATTTCCTAAAATAACAGAACCTAATATTAAAGCCGCGATTTTAAAAACCGCTTTCTTCTTTAACTTGACAAATTGTTTTTTCCTTTTAATATTTTTATCATTTTCCGTGAAATTTATACGCTCTGAGTTAAAATCAGTGTTTTCACCTGAATTCTTGGTGTTTTCATTAAAGTTATTGTTAAAACTATCCATATTAACAGCCTCCGTTAAACCAATATAAATATATATAGGTTATAAAAAGGAAATTAATTATAAAAGCCTTTAACCTTTAACATATTTATATTATACATTGAATATTTGAATAAAATTTGACCATAATGTTAATTTTAAATAAAATTTGGAATTCATATCCATAAGAGTAGCCGTAACTGTCATTGGCTGATTTCCGTTTCTTATAATTCCTATTTGAACATTTTCGCCAACTTTGCATTTACTTATCGCCTTAGATAGTTCTTCCATTGTGGAAATAGCTGTTCCGTTTATACTTGTTATAATATCACTGTATTTAAGACCGGCGGCGCTGGCGGCGCTCATATCCTCTACGCCTTTAATGAACACGCCCTTTGTCGTTATATTATACATAGCCATAAAATCATCTGACATCGTGAAACCGGATATTCCAAGGTAAGGTTTTGAAATTGTACCGTTAACGATAAGTTCGTCGGCTATTGCTTTCACGCTTGTTGATGGAAGCGCGTATCCTGTTCCCTCAACGGTTGTGCCGGAAAGCTTAGCGGTATTCATTCCTATGATTTTTCCTGTTGAGTTTACAAGTGCTCCTCCGCTGTTTCCTGGATTTATAGCGGCATCTGTTTGTAAAACATTGAGATTTTTTCCGTCGATGTTTACTTGTTTGTTTTGAGCGCTTATAATTCCCTGTGTAACTGTTTTTCCTTGTCCAAGAGCGTTTCCTATAGCTAAAACATATTCACCTACCTCAACAGCGTCTGAGTCTGCGAATTCGGCGACTTTTATATTTTGGATATTCGCTTTTTGAAGATCTGATTTTAACACCGATATTACCGCTACATCGGACTGAGCGTCTTTTCCAACAAGTTTTGCGGGAATTTGCTCTTTACCGGTTATGGATATATTTACGCTTGTCGCACCATCTATAACATGATTATTTGTCACTATATAAATTTTTTCATTATCCTCTTTATAGATTATGCCAGAGCCGGAGCCTGTATCTTCGTATATCCTATTGAAAAAGTCGGTTTGCTGAGCGGTTATTGAGATATTTACCACAGAGTTGCTTGTATTTTTAACAATATTAATAATCTCATTATTATCGCTTATTGACATTTGCTCCGCTTCTGGGATACTATTAAACTTAAATTCAGAGTAGCCGCTGTTTTCAATAGGCATATTTTCTGAGGCTTTTGAGCCAATTATAGCGCCAAAGCCTATAGAACCTCCGAAAATTGCTATTGTGGCACAGGCTACAGCGGTACGTCTAACAAATTTATGATTTTTCTTTTTCTTATTTACCGTAATAAACCTGATTGAGGATTGATTATTACCCATATTGTCATATTGGTTTTGAGATTGATTATATGGTGTAGGTATGTTTTGAGTCTCCGATGATTTATTATTGTTAATGGGCGCTGAGTAATTAGGTATACTATTATTTTGAGCGTTTACATTATTTGTGTTGTTTAGATTGTTTTCATCAGATATGTTATTAACCGATGAGCCAACAGAATTATATACTCGATAGCCATAATCGGAATCTTGATTTTCACTTATGTTTTTTTCTTGCTGTTCGTTTACATTATTTGATTTTAGAGGTTCGTTTTTAGTATCGCCACTAAAAAATTCACTGTTATTCTCAAACTTATTCATGGTGGTTTTCTCCTTTAATTCACTGTTCTCGATAATTTCATTTTCATTATTTAAATGTTTGTTGTTATTCTCAAATTCATTCATAGTAATGACCTCCTTAAAAACTTATAGATATATTTTTATTGGTATGTTTATTAATATTTTTATTTTTTCTTGTTACAGTTATTAGTATACAGTAGGTATTTGAATAAAATATGTCTATTATGTAAACAATGATTAATTTTTTTTGAAATTCACCTGATATATGGGAAAAACAGGTCTTTTTTTGAGTGCTGAGAAATTAAAAAAATGAAATAAGCCGAAAAAAACAGTTGTTTTTCCCGACTTGTTTTGTTTTTTTATAGTCTGTCAGTATTTTAAAGTTATGTTCATCTTATTTTTAAATCTTTACAGAAAAAAATAACTATAGCCAATAAAACGGCGCCGGATACAATTAATATATCAGCGAAATTGAAAACAGGAAAGCTGTAATACCCCCAAAAGGTTAAGTGAAACATATCTACTACTTTTCCGCCGTCTCTAAAGAGTCTGTCAATAAAATTTCCTATTGCTCCTGATGTTATTAAAACAAGAGCGATTCTCATCCATTTCGTATTTTTCGTTTTCGGCATTTTTATATAATAAACTATTATAAAAGATATAACAATTAAAGTCGCCACGAGAAAGAAAATTCTCGCCCCGCTAAAAATTCCCCATGCGGCTCCGGCGTTTCCGGTATAAGTAAGATAAAAAAAATTGTCTATTATTTCAAGATTTCCGCCATCATAAAAATTCAAAACGATAAAGTATTTTATTATTTGGTCAATAGCTATAAGAATTATACATGATATAATTGGCAAAATATAAAACATACTTTTTCTCCTTTATTATATCCTATTTTACGATATATTCTATCGCTTTTAAAACTTCTTGGTCGTTGATATTTTTCTCAGTGTAAGCGGAACCGATTTTTTTCAAAAGCACAATGTTTAATTTATTGTTCTTAGTTTTTTTATCAGAAAACATTTGTTTAAAGATTTTTTCTTTATCAAAGTCTGTGACATTTGTTGGAAGCTCAAAAAACTCAAAAAGTTTTTCAGCGAACTTTAAGTCTGTCTGATTTATATATCCTCTGTCCAAAGAGAGCTTTAATGCTGATATTATACCGACAGCGACACATTCTCCATGAAGAAGCCTAAAGTCTGAAAGCGACTCTATGGAATGCCCAAAGGTATGCCCGAAGTTTAAAATCTCACGAAGTCCGGATTCTTTCTCATCTTCGGAAACCACATAAGCTTTTGCTTTGCAGGAAGTATAAATTACTTGTTTTATTTCTTTTGCCGATAGTTTTTTTATTTTTTCCATATTATTTTTAAAATAATCGAGAAAATCTTTATCTATTATGTATCCGTATTTTATCGCTTCCGCCATACCAGCCGCTACTTGCTCATATGGAAGGGTATTTAAGGTTTTTATATTTATATAGACAAACTCTGGCTGGTAAAAGGCCCCTATCATATTTTTATTTCCTAAAAAGTCAACACCGACTTTTCCGCCAACGCTACTGTCTACCTGAGAAAGCAAAGTTGTGGGAATTTGAACGAATTTTATTCCTCGCATATAAGTAGCCGCCGCAAATCCTGCCATATCGCCGACAACCCCACCGCCAAGAGCTATTATAATAGATTTTCTGTCAAGTCCCTTTTGTGTGAAAAATTTATAAAACTCGATTATTGTATCAAGAGTTTTGCTTTTTTCGCCTGCTTCAAAACTATATTCAAAAACTTCAGAAAAACATTTTTTTGATATTTCTGTTATTATGTCAAGATAAAGTTTTTTAGTGTTGCTGTCTGTTATAACGCAGACTTTTTTTCCGGCGAATCCGGCGTCGTTAAAAGCTTTTTCAAGAGAACTGAAATCGTCTTTTATAAAAATAGGATATTCCGATTGATATTGCTTTGTTTTTACAAAAAGTGTATCCATTTTTTATTAGAATCTCCTTTGTACACATTTTTATATTAAACACTGTTTAAGAGATTTATAGAATTTAATGTGTAAAATAGTTATTAGACATTTATATACAGGTTAAACAGTGTTTGACATAGGGCGATTATATATCGCCGTTATTTTAGATGGTTTATATATTCGGCGGATTTAACCGCCGAATATATAAAGAATATAAAATTATTTTTGTATATATTTTTCAGCGATTTTATTAAAGTTATCCTCGTTGTTATCAAGCCAGTTTTCAAAGGTTGTGTCTTCTTTTTCAACAGCTTTTCCAAGTTCAACTATGAAATCGGGAATATCCTTTTCAAGAATTACACCTAAGATTTTTCCGAACTTCTCCTCATATCTACGTTCATTTCCCCTTATATGGAGGAAAAAGGCAGGTTGAGGCACTTTATCAATTACTTTTGCCGTTCCATGAAAACCGATTATTCCTATTTGGTGAGTTCCGCAGGAAGAGGGACACCCCGAGATATGAATTTGAGGCAAGGTTTTATTTTTAAAATTGTGTTTTCTTGTTTCCTCAGATAATTTTTTAATAAGAGACTGAGAATCTCTTAAACCTACCTGACAAATGGAATTTCCTATACAGGCTACAGAGGTTTCAAAAATATTTTTCGCGTTGTCTGTTATAGTATCTGAAATTTTTTCGATTTCCTCAGCGGTACAGTTTATTATATATAATTCCTCTTCCGGTGAGATTCTTACCTCAACATCTTTAAAATCTTTTATTGTGTCATATAAATTTATAAAGTTTTCGATTGTGGGTGTACCTCCTATGGGGTGGTACCTAAAAGCGTAAAGACCTTCTTGCTTTTGCTTTATAATAATATCTGACTCAATATCTTTAGGGATACCTCTTTTTGAGATGTTTTTAGATTGGACATCGATTTTTAAATCTTCTTCTGATTTTATTTTTTCAAGGATTTTATTATATTCATCTATATAGTTCTCAACTCCGAGAGTGTCTTGCATATATCGTGTTCTCGCTTTTGCCCTGCTTTCGTAATTACCATATTTTGTAAACATAATTATCATAGCTTTTATATAATACAAAATGTCTTCAGGATTGGTTTTTTTGGCTACACATACACCCATTTTGGGATTGTTTCCTAATCCGCCCGCGCTGTATACATCGAAAGTCTTATCTTTATTTGAGACAAATCCTAAATCACGAAATGTGGCGTGGGTTTTGTTTTTAGGAGAGTTTGAGAAACAAACTTTTAGTTTTCTTGGAAGTTTCACTGAGTTTACGAAAGAAAGGAGGTAAGACGCAGCCTTCTCCGCATAAGGCATTACGTCAAAATTCTCATTTAATTCCACGCCGGAGAGAGGGGAGCACATTACATTTCTTGGATAATCGCCTCCACCGCCTATTGTTATTATCCCGTTATCAAAAGCGGAATTCATAATTTCACATAAATCGTTTTTATTTAAATTATGAAGCTGAATTGTTTCGCAAGTTGTAAAGTGAATCTTATTTATATTGTATTTCTTTATTGTGTCAACAATGTATTTAAATTTTGGAATTGTAAGAATTCCGCCGGTCATACGGAGCCTTATCATACTGGCGTTTCCGCCTCTTTGGGCATAACTGCCGTATTTTCCTGAAAAACTTTTGTATTCTTTTACACTGATTTCTTTGTTATAAAACTGTTCTGTTTTATCATAAAAATCAGTAAGCTCATTTTTAAATTCTTCTAAATAGCTTTTCATTATACAGTTCTCCTATCTCTAAAAGTTTTTTGTATCTGTATTTATATTATAGTACTGTTTGCAGATATTTAAAAGTCATACAAATATGTCTTTTGCCATTATATTTTGTTAAATGAATACAGTGTAATTATTTTAAAGATTCCTACAATATTTTAAATTGTTGTGTCAAGTCTTTTTAATTAATAGGTTTTAAGTATTTTATGAGGAAAATTAAATTTTAAATAATAACAAAATACATACTTAATTTGCCAGTTTTAAAGTTTCAGAATGAATTAATGTCTTTTATTGCTTATTACAAGTTTTTAATATATTATATTATTATAACATTTACAATATTTTTTATCAAGGAAAAATAAATAACATCTCACGTACGTTTTATAAATGTGATTTTCCACAAAAATGTGATGATTATATTATCGCAAGAGAACTTTAATTAAAGTAAAACAAGTATATATGGCACATAAATATGAATTACAGT
>CANOGI010000112.1 GCA_947565475.1 uncultured Eubacteriaceae bacterium | reverse complement strand
AATGAGCAGTTCTTAAATGAGGCTCTGTCACAATCCACGTAAACAGCCACCGCTTGCCCAACAACATCGCCCATGCCTGCGGAATTTACAAAAGTAATATCACGAGCCGAAAAATTCTCACCGCTTCTCAAAATATGAAACGAAGCCGTTTTAAAAGTGCCCATAGGCTCTCCCGTTTCAGTATCAATATAGTTCGCTCCATCGTCATAAGTGAGAATAGTGTCTTTACAGTCCTCGCCGATAAATCTTAAATTAGGTTTGTCTATAACTATTTTTTCTTTATACGTGCCCTTTTTTATAAATATTTCCGTATCGTCGCCATTTTTAATTGATAAAACAGCCTCTCCGACAGTAAAAAAATCTCCGCCTCCATTAATATCAACAACTATTCTGTTCATAAATTCCCTCATCTCTTATTTTTCTAACTTTTTCATAGTATAGTCAATTTTACAGCAATCACATTCAAAATAAAGAAAATCACTGTAGTAAAAATTAGTATAACGACAATTTATAAATAATTCTCAAAAATTTTGTTTATTATTTTAATGTATAGCAGACTTTTTAAAAAAGGGGATCCAAAATACGGACCCCCTTAAATTTTTAATTATATACTCAGTAATTAAAATTCCCTGAATATATGATAACGCTTAACGCTGACAGTAATCCAGTCACCGCTTATAAAAAATTAATATTTCCTAAGCTTATTATTCTTTTACCGCTCCTAAAGTAACACCTGTAACAAAATATTTCTGACAGAACGGGTATATAATAGCAAATGGAAGAATGTTTACAATAATAGCCGCGTTCTTCATTGTCTCTGACATAAGACCCGCATCTTTAGCCTCCGGGATAGGCTCGTCAGTAAGAACCAACTCCCTGAGTTTAACCTGGAAATTAAGTTTATCAGGATCGGTTACATACAATACATAGTGGAAATACTCGCTCCAGTACGCAACGGCAAAGAACAAACCGATTGAGGCAAGAGCTGGTTTTGATAAAGGAAGCACAATTTTAATAAATATACCAAATGGTGAACATCCATCTATTTCCGCCGCCTCAAATAAACTTACGGGTAGCTGTTCAAAGAAACTTCGCATAAGTACAAGATTGTATACGTTCATACCTAATGTAAATATAACGGCCCAGACCGTATCATACAGTCCCAAACCTACGATAACGAGGAATGTTGGCACCAAACCGCCGTTAAATATCATAGTAAACATAAATAACCAGCTGAATATTTTAACGCCTGGCATATCTCTCTGAATAAGTATGTAAGCGCCGATTGTTGAAATTAACAAACCTAAAAACGTACCTATAGCCGTAGTGTAAATTGATACCCAAAATGGGTTAAACAAAGCTTTTTTAGTAAAGATAATTTTATAAGCTTCAAGAGTGAATACCTGAGGCCAAAGAGAAATATCCGTTGATGAAACCTCTCTTGAAACAGAATCCACACATACTTTCCAAATAGGAATTAACATCGCTATCATTATAATCGCTAAAAATATAAAGTTAAAAATACTAAATATAGTTCTTCCTCTATATCCTTTGCTGAAACTAAACTTCTTTTTCATATTATCAGCCACACTCCTCTCTACACAATGCCTTTACCGGTTACTTTACTGCTCATAATGTTAGAGAAACCAACCAATACAAGAGCGACAACAGATTTAAACAAACCTACGGCGGTAGAATAACCATAGTTGAATGTACCCTGCATACCTACACGGTAAGTATAAGTCTGAATAACGTCGGCTACATTGTATACTGACGCATTGTAAAGCACGAATACAGATTCAAAGATATTCATAATTTTAGCAAGGTTTAATATAAACACAACTAAAATAGTATTCATAAGGCTTGGAATAGTTATGTACCAAGTTTGTTTAAGTCTTCCGGCGCCGTCAATCTCAGCGGCCTCATAAAGGTCGGGGCTTATACCTGATAACGCCGCGATAAATATAATTGTTCCCCATCCTGTCTCTTTCCATCTGTTGATGAAGAAGAATATAGAACGCCACCAACCCTCGTTGGTAAGGAAGTCAATTCTGTCAAAGCCCATTTTCTCAAGAATAAGGTTGACAACACCTGTTTCCTGAGACAAGATAATAGTAAAAATACCGGCGACAACAACCCATGAAAGGAAATGTGGAAGATAAATAACGGTCTGAACAACCTTTTTAATAAACAATCTTCCGATTTCATTCATCAAAAGCGCTATACCAACAGAAAATACCATTGATAAAACAAGGTTTATTATACTAAGAAATAACGTATTGTTAAAAGCGTTCCAAAATCGCTGCGCCTCAAAAAGCTTTGTAAAGTTGTCAAGTCCTATCCAAGTCGCTTCACCAAACGGTGTAAATTCTGTAAAAGCGTATTTAATACCGTACATTGGTAAATAATAGAATAAAAACAATATGACCAAAACCGGAATAAACATAACATAGAAGTTAGCGTATCTTTTAATTCTTCCGCCTATGCCTCTTTTTTTGTTTTTGCTCTGCAATCTGCCGAGTTGCTCCGTTGGTCTAACAGATTTTGTTGTACTCGCCACAAAAAATCACCCTTTCATAAAAGTTAATTAAGTATAAACAGATTTATTTTTTTATAAATTACTCTTCCCTGCGATTATCCGTTAAGCTCTTTCATCATTGTCGCGATTTCACGTGACGCTCTCGTTTCATACTCCTTGACACCTTCCTGCGGGCTCTTCTCTCCTTTAACTACTTTGGCGATAACCTCTTCTCTTATGGTTGAGATTTCAGTCATAGCGTCGGCAATGTTAAGAGTCATTTTAGGTACAGGATTTACTCTTGATGTTTTAGCGAACATATCAAGAGAAGACGTAATTTTATCTTCAATGTAAATAGGATCTGGGAAAGAGTTAATAGACAACTCAGGAGAAATCCAGCCTTTTTGAACAAGGTCTTTACTATCGGGACTCGCCATAGGAGTAAGGGCCTCGGCGCTCTTTTTCTCCTCTATCCACTTATAATGGCCTGTGATTTCTTTTACTTTGTCTCCGTCTTTAATGACTTCTCCCTCTACTCCTCGTGAGAAAAGCATTTGACCGTCGTTGCCGTCATGAGAGAACTCGCAAATCCATTTATAAACTCCCCATGGGTTTTGGGCCGCTGTGGTAATAGCCAAAGCCGTCGGGGGACGCTCAATATATTCTGTCTCCGCTAATGGAGGCATTGGAACAGCCACGCCGTCGGCGTTTTTCTTCTGTAAATCTTGATTAAGGGTTTTACACCACATACCTGACCAATAATTAAAACATCCCACTTTATCCTCATAAAATTTATTACGCGATGTGGAAGTTTTGTTTGTAATAATTTCCCTGTCCATAAGACCTTCCTTGAAAGCGTCACGCATTCTCTGAAGAGCGTCAATCATTTTAGGCTCGCTCATTCCGTCTACATATTTATCGCTTCCCTCCGGCATATAGAAATCTGGTCTGGCGTCTTGATAAAACTCTCTTAAATAAATATCATAAGGAGCCTCCGAGTTAATAAGACCCGCCGCCGTAATTGGGATAATATCCGCTCTCTTGCTCTTGAAAGCTCTGAGCATTGATAAAAACTCGTCGTAATTTCGCGGCATGTATTCCATATACTCGCCGAATTCTTCTATAAAGCCCTCATCAAAATCAATAGCTTTTCCTTTATATGTAGGAGCGTCATTTTTATGATTATAGCCTAACTTGTTAGCTTCTCCAAGTTCTTTAAGCCAATCACCTCTTACATAAGTCACGGTGCCGTTTCCTCTTGCCATAGGAAATCCGTATAATCTGTTTTTCTCGTCCTCTGTAATTATACCGTCTTTATTTTTATCAGAAGTAATTTTTAAGGCGTCAACATATTTCTCATTAATAGTAACAACGTCGCCGTTCCAATCTTTCAGCCTGCCGTTTTTAAGGTCTGATTCTTCCCAAATCTCCGTCATGTCGAATAAAGCTCCGTAATTAGCGTAGTTTGGATAATAAGTGTTTCCAACCTCCATAATGTCGGGCATTTCACCGCCGGCGAAAGAAAGGTTTATTTTTTCATAATACTGATTATGAGCTGGCTGCTCAAGGTCAAGGTCAATGCCGGTAAGCCTTACATATTCATCTCTGAATTTTTCCTGTCCGTTCTCAACGGTAAGGTTTGTGTCTGTTACAAGTTTAATTTTATCAGGCTTTTGAATTTCTAAAAGCGTGCCGTCTTCCGCGTATTTAACATATTGATTTTTGTTTTCATATACATTTGGATTAAGCTCTCTTCCTTCTCCGCAAGCCGTCAAACCTGCGATAACAGACAACGCCACTGTTAAAGTCGCCGCTCTGGCCGCAAAATTCTTTTTCATGAATATAATTCCTCCTTATATAATTATTTTTAAAACCTTTGAATTGTTTTACCCCACTATTAGGAATATTGTATAATTCACGTGAATAAAACCTTTAACAAAAGTAACTTTTGTATAATCCTAATAATAGAATACATTTTTTTGTTTAATTTGTAAAGTAACAGTTTTGGTTACTTAATAAATAACATTTGTAAAAACCGCCATACCCCCTATTCAAAGCGGAATATAAGAAAAAATTTTTGTGAAAAATATTTTTGTGAAAATTACGATTTTGATAAAATTTATCGTCTTTCAATTCATTATACCATAAATTTATGGCAATTAAAAGATTTTTTTTAAAAAATTTTATTAATTTTTCACAATAACCAAAAAATATACTTCTAAAAAAATTAAAGAAAATTTATTATAAATTTTAAACAAAAGTTCTTTCATAAAATATAAAGAACCGGTCAATACTACTCGAATTTTTGTATAGCAAAAATTCCCGTAACCCACAGCAAAAGTATTTGCCTTTGTATTCATAGTAAACTCGCGCTTTCCCTGAATACAAGAGTAAGTATCCCCAGCTTAAAAAGCAGGGGACTTACTCTGTCGGTTAAAAAACAACTTTCCCATTTTATGGATAAAAACAACCCCTTAATCTGTCATAAAATCAAGAGAACAATACTCTCCTTCTTGCTTGTCTTATATAATTTATCATCAGAGGGTCTAAAAGTTATTTATCAACGGCTCTTAATTGATACTTTATTCTTTAGTGTTTATAAAAATTAATAAGACAACCGGCGAGGATAATTTTTCTTTCATCGTCAGTTAAATCCGCGAGAGTAACAGTAAATTCTTTAAGAGTATCTTTAACCACATAAGCTTTTATTTCGGATTTTTTGTCTTTAACGGCCTGTACAATATCAGGGATATAGACAAAATCACCGTTTTCAAAAGGAATTTCCCCGTCAAGTATAAATGGAAGCATTCCCCAATTAATGAGATTTGAACGGTATCTTTTTGTGGCGTATTCTTTGGCGAAATTCGCCCATCCTCCTAAAACTTTCTGACAGCTCGCGGCCTGTTCCCTTGCCGAACCGTCTCCCGGTTTAACGGCGTAAATAGCGCTTCCGATACCTGTTTCCCTAACACTCATATCGCTAAAACTATTTTTTATAATATCAACGGCACCTTTAAGCTTCTCATTTGTCTCAAGAGGACAGGCTCCGTTTATTCTCGCTTTCTCCGAAAGCTGAATTTCTTTAGCCCTGCCAACATAAGCGGGGTCTTTTCTCGAAAGTGTAAACTCAGCGAGCCCCAAAGGATTTGAGCGATAAGAACTTGTCTCTCCCGATGGAATAAGCTCGTCCGTTGTAGTAACAGGGTCCGTTATAACTGATACAATTTGTAAAATAAGATTTTTAGTAAGACAGCTCATATCCGGCCAGTCTGTAATATTGGGGCCAAATTTAAGTGAAACCGAACTGTCCTCTTTGCCAAACCCGTTATAAACTCTATTTTCATAAATAGATTTATTAAAATAATATTTAGGCTTTGTAAAGTTTATGTCAATATCCGTAGCCGGAGTTAAAAATCCCTTGTTAAGAGCCGTCGCCGCGATAGAGCGGGCGTCTGTCAGAGCGACTGAGGCAATCTGTCCGTTGCCTGGCTTAGACCCTTCCCTGTTGGGGAAATTTCTCGTGGAATGTCTAATACTCAGACCGTTGTTTGACGGAACGTCGCCCGCTCCAAAACAAGGCCCGCAGAAAGCTGATCGAACAGTGGTGCCCGCCGCCATAAGCTTGGCTATAGAGCCGTTTTCCACAAGACTCATAAATGTGGGCTGGCTTGACGGATAAACACTTAAAGCGAACTCATCCGCCCCAATAGAATGCCCTGAGAGAATATCTGCGGCGTCGCTTATATTGTCAAAAGTTCCACCCGCGCATCCGGCGATAACACCTTGGTCAACATAAAGACGGCCGTCTTTGACTTTTTCTTTTAAGTTTAATTTTATATTGGGATTGTCAATTTGTTTAGCGGCTTTTTTCTCAACGTCATCGAGAATATCCAAAAGATTCTCGTTAAGCTCGTCAATAGTATACGTATTGCTTGGATGAAAAGGCATGGCAATCATAGGTTTAACTTTTGACATATCAACATAAACAATGCCGTTATAATAAACCGCTTTTCCAGGATTAAGCTCTTTAAAATCGGCTCCTCTTCCATGAGCCTCATAATATTCATAAACCTTGCTGTCAGTTCTCCAAATAGAAGAAAGACAAGTCGTCTCCGTGGTCATAACGTCTATTCCGTTTCTAAACTCAACATCAAGATTTGAGATTCCGTCACCGATAAATTCCATAACCTTATTTTTCACATATCCGTTCTCAAAAACAGCGCCTATAATGGCGAGAGCAATGTCCTGAGGGCCTACGCCCTTTTGAGGTTTTCCCGTAAGATAAACCCCGATAACATCGGGACACTTTACATCATAAGTTTTTCCAAGAAGCTGTTTGGCGAGCTCTCCCCCGCCCTCTCCAATAGCCATGGTGCCCAAAGCTCCGTATCTTGTGTGGCTGTCAGAACCTAAAATCATTTTGCCGCATCCGCTCATCATCTCACGCATAAACTGATGAATAACCGCTTGATGAGCCGGAACGTAAATCCCACCGTATTTTTTACAGGCTGAAAGTCCAAACATATGGTCATCCTCATTAATCGTCCCGCCTACGGCGCAAAGACTGTTATGACAGTTTGTGAGCACATATGGTATCGGAAATTTATCAAGCCCGCTGGCTCTGGCTGTTTGAATAATGCCAACATAAGTTATATCATGAGAAGCCATACAATCATTGTTAATT
>CANOGI010000111.1 GCA_947565475.1 uncultured Eubacteriaceae bacterium | reverse complement strand
GTAGCGTATTTTTTCGTAAAATTATTTTTATTTCCTCTTTGTGCGGTGCTTTCTTGAAAATTTTTTTATTCGTGTGGTTTAAGATATGAGCGGTATTAAGCACCCCTGTTTTTAGGCAAGGAGTGCTTAATGTTATTATGGAAAATACTGAGAGAGAATTTTTTAGATTTATTTTGTGTATAAAAAATTTGGCTATTATTGTTTTTTAGAAAAGAGGCGTTTTTATGACAAATATGACAGAGGGGTCAACTACAAAAATTTTATGGAAATTTTCTCTGCCTATGCTTATCAGTGTTATTTTTCAGCAGATTTACAACATAGCCGATACGGTTATCGCAGGAACGTATATAAATTCAAACGCTTTGGCCGCTATAGGGGCGTCTTATCCTATAACTATGATTTTTATCGCCGTGGCGACAGGAATTAATATAGGGGCATCGGTTATAATATCGCAGCTTTTTGGAGGCGAGCATTTTGAGAAAATGAAAACAGCTGTTTTCACTTCCCTTATAACAACGGTTATATTAAGTATTATTATTACTGTTTTGGGTGTGTTGTTTTGCGACAGTATTCTTTTGATTTTAAAAACTCCGGATAAAATTTTTGAGGATTCATCAATATATCTTGAGATTTACATATTTGGGATGTTTTTTTTGTTTTTATATAATATCTGCAACGGTGTTTTTGTCGCTTTGGGAGACTCAAAAACGCCGCTTTGTTTTTTGATTGTCTCATCAATATTAAATATTGTTCTTGATATTGTTTTTGTGGAATATTTTCAAATGGGCATCTCAGGAATCGCGTGGGCGACATTTATCGCTCAGGGTGTATCTTCTCTGTTTTCAGCTTTTATTTTAATGAGAAAATTATATTATCTTAAATGCGGAAAGTATATAATTTTTTCATCAAGTATGCTTTTGAAAATATCACGAGTGGCTATTCCCAGTATATTACAGCAAAGTTTTATTTCTGTCGGAAATTTATTTATACAAAATAAAGTAAATAGTTTTGGGGAGATTGTTATTGCTGGATATACAGCCGCTATAAAATTAAATACTTTCTCAATTACATCTTTAACTACTTTAGGAAGCGCTATCTCAAGTTTCGCGGCGCAAAATCTTGGCGCTGGAAAAGTGGAAAGGGTTAAACAATGTTTTAAATCGGGTACTGTTATGATGTGGATTATAAGTGTTCCTTTTATGATTTGTTTTTTAGGTTTTGGTACGGAAATGATAGAGTTATTTCTTAGTGAGGGAAATGAGGAAATTGTTGAGGAGGGATTAAAATTTTTACTTATAACATCGCCTTTTTATCCTATTATCGCTATTAAATTTGTTTGCGACGGTATTTTAAGAGGCGCTGGAGATATGAAACGATTTATGATTTCAACATTAACGGATTTTATCTTACGTGTTGTCCTCGCCTTTGTCTTATCTATTCCTTTCGGGGAAGAGGGGGTTTGGCTCGCGTGGCCTGTCGGTTGGGTTGTCGCTTCAATTATGTCGTATATATTCTATATGGGCGGGAAATGGACAGGAAGATTTGAACGTAGTGAAAAAATAAAATAATAATGGCGTTTTTTAATAATTACTGGCAATATATTCGTAAGGCTTTAAAAGAGGTATTATAATTAATAAACCTGAAAAATGTAAAACGTTATTTTAGATATTTTCAAAAAGATTTTTATTTGTTGGAGAACTTATGGGGAAAAGAGAAATGGAGGCGTTAATTATGTCAAAGGATGTTTTATATATTTTTGATGGGTCTTTTTTGGGGTTTCTTACTGTTATTTTTGAATGCTTTCAAAACAAGACTTTTAACTGTAAAATTGTTGAGGATAATAATGTTCAGGAGAGTTTTTATTTTCAAAATATAACTATATTAACAGATGAAAAAAAAGCTGGGAGAGTTATAAACGGTATAAAAAATAAAATATCTGAGAAAGCCTTTGAAAATATTTATTTTGCTTTTTTGAGTTCTGAACAGGGGAGGTTTATTGATATTTTGAAATATTTAGAGCTTGGGTTTAAGGTTGGAAAAAGGATTGATGATTATAAGATTTATGATTTTGTTGTTAATGTTTTAAAAGAGTGCCGATTGGCTGAACATGAGGCCCATATGCTTTCGGGTTTCGCTAGATTTTCTGAGACGAAGGAACATATTTTATATTCTGAGATCTCACCTGATAATGATATTATTGAACTTTTGGCAAATGATTTCTCTGACAGATTTCCTGATGAGAAATGGCTTATATATGACACAAAAAGAAAAAAATGCGCCGCTTTTAAGGATGGAAGAATTCTTATTTTAAATAATACTGAAAATTTGTGTATATCTATTTCAGAAGACGATAAGTTTTGGCGAGATTTATGGAAAGATTTTTTTGACACGATTGCTGTTGAGAGCAGAAAAAATAGTAAGCGTCAAACGAGTACGCTTCCTAAAAAATTCAGAAAAAATATGACTGAGTTTTTAAATTAGGTTAATTAAATTTTATGATTTGCCGATATATATTGTAAAGACTTGTACGTAAGGCAATACTTAATAATATTTATTTTGGAGGTGTCAGCTTTGAGTTATAATTATGTCACAAATTATACAAGAAATTTAAATATAGATTTTGAAAGCTCAGAAAACAATAAAATTGAATTAAAAGAGGGAGAAGTAGTTGAAGCGGAGGTTATGGAGGATTACGCTAACCCCGAAAAAGTTAAACTTAAATTTGAGAATAATGATGTTATCTCTGTTAATAGACATTCTGTTTCCGCTAAAGCCGGAGAAAAAATATCTGTTGAGATTAAAGAGAATAACAGAGGAAAAATTGTTATAAAACAGGTTAAGCCCGAGAATGTGAAAAATTCCGATTCACTCAATGTTTCTGAAAAGAATTTATCAATATCGAATGTTAAAACCGATTATAATGAGTTATTATCAAAGATTAATGTCGCTTATACAAAGGAAAACGCCGCTTACGCTAAATTTTTAAACGAGAATAATGTGGCTGTTAAAGCGGAAAATATAAAACTTCTTAATGAAATTAAGAAAAATGTTGATTATATAATTAAAAACGCTGATGAGACCATTATTGGAAAAATAGAGGCGAGTGGAATTGATACGGGGAAATTATCACCTGAGGTTTTATCAAAATTTATTTATGAGATAAAAAACAATAATTTCACTATGGGGCAGGAAGCTGTTTCAGATTATGATATTGAGAATGGATTTAAACAAATCTCAGATGAGGAAGCGAAGATTGCCGCTAAGGAATATATTAAGGAAAATTTAAATATCTCAAAGGAAAATGAGAAAAAATCTGAAAGTTTGAAATCTGATTTAAAGACCGCTGAGGATAATGTTTCCACTAATCATAATAAAATAATCTCAAATCAAGAGAAAATTTGGGGAAGAAATAAAGCTAAAAATATTTATGGAAAAAGATATAGCGGTTCGGATAATTTTGCAAATGACAAAAGGCGTTTTGGTGAGGGCGGTGAGTCTGAAAACACGTTAAATGAAAAAAACGATAGTGTTCAATTAAGTGGGAAAACATTTTATAAAAACGAGAAAATTTCGTCTACTGACACATACACCGATGTGGAAACTTTAAAAAACGGGATTTCTGAGAGTGGTGAGAATAAAGAAACGATTAGCTCGACGCCGATTAATAACAAAGAGTCTGATAAAACATATGACAGTGGAAAAGTATATTCAAAAGAGTTTTCACAAAATGGTGATAGAAATGAAACGACCGATGAAGTGAAAACAAGTAATAAGGCGCCTGATAAGGCATATCACAGTGAAAAGGATTACTCAAAAGAAGTTTCTAAAAATGGTGATAGCGAAAAAATATCCGAAAAAATATCCGATAGGGAAAATATAAATACCGGTGCGGATGATAAAGCTAATGAAAATGAGAAAGAGGTTTTTAAAGACGGAAATAACAAGGCGACGGCTGACAAAGTAAATACACAAATTGACAAGGTCATTAAAATGTACGGGGATAATAAGGCGTACAAAAAGGGAGCCGGAGAAAAGAATAAAGAATTTATTAAAGAAACAAGCGAAAAGACAAAAGAAGTTAAATCATATGAAAACAAAGAGATTATTAAAGAAGCTTCTGCGAGTGAGGACAATAAAAAAATAATCGATACGGCGAATAAGAAACCACAAGAAACTACTAAGTTATATGATAATAAAGAGGTTTCCAAAGAAGAAGTTTCTAAAGTCGATGATAATAAAAAGGTTGTTGGGGAAGTTGGTGAAAAAACTGAGGAAATTAAGCCATATGACAATAAAGAGGTTTCTAAGGAAGAAGTTTCTAAAGTCGATGATAACAAAAAAATAACTGATGAGGCGTATAAAAAAGCTCAAGATAACTCTAAAATGTATGACGGTAATGGAACAGTAGGGAAAGAGACTTTAAGAGAAGAAAATAATAAAAAGATTTTAGAGGGAATTGGTGAGAAAACAGAAGAGATTAAATTAAATGAGAATAAATATATTCCTCAAAAAGAAATTTCTAAAGATGATGACAGTAAAAAAGTAAATGATAATGCTGATGCGAAAGTTCAGGATGATACAGAGTCATATGATAGTAAAGAGGCGATAATAAAAGAGGTTTCCAAAGAAGAAAATAATAAGAAAGTTATTGAGGAAACAGATAAAAAAGCCGAAGAAATTAAAATATATGACAATAAAGAAATTGTGAGACAAGAGCTTTCATCTAAGAATGATGAAGATGAAGCGGTTGAAAAAAAGGATATAACTATCAAAGAAACTGCTAAACCATATGAGAAAGAAATTTTTAAAAGTATTGTTAACAAAACAGATGAAAAATCTGATAAGACAATTAAGAACGATAATATTGACAAAAATGAGACTGTTAAACAGGATAAGGTGATTGACAATTATAGATTAGAAAATGATGAAAAACATAAATTTTCTGAATTTGAGAATTTTACCAATAATAAAGAGATTCCTGAAAAAACAGAAAATGATTTTTATTCTCAGAAAGCCAATGATTCTGAGAGAAATTTAGAGAAAAACTATACTTATGAAAAAAACAAAACTGAAAATGTTAAATCCGATAATGAAAATAAAGAAGTTTATTACGACGATTTTAAGAAGAAAACAGAAAGCGATACTGATGTTGATACTTCTAAAGCGGAAAATATTAAATCGGAAAGTGCGGATATTAAAAAAATTCGAGATAAATATAGTTTATCAAACGATGAAATTGAGAATATTATTAAAAATATCATTAAGGCTGATATTCCTGTTAATGAGAAAAATATTGAGGCGGTTGCCAGTGCCTATGTTAAAGCGAAAAATATTAAGGTACCGGATGATAAAACTATTTTGAACATTATTAAATCCGATAAGGAACTGACTCTTCAAAATATTTATATTGCTGAATATACATCAAAAAATATGTCAATTTCAGGAAGCTTTTCCAACGCTCAGTGGAACCAGCTTAAAAATGAGGTTTTAAAATTATTTAAGAGGGAAGATATTGAGATTACAAAAGAAAATGTTAAAATAGCGAAAGTTTTTATAGAGAATAATATTCCTGTTACTAAGGAAAATATTGAGAAAGTTGAGTTTTTGAAAGACCTTAAAAATGAGATGGATTTGGATAAAATCACTCTTGACGCCGCTGAAAACATAAAACTTGATAAAAAAGCTGACGCTGTAAACTTGTTTACAAAAGAGGGCAATATCTCAGAAAAACAGCCACAGCAAATTTTTGAGGATTATAAAGAAATTATAAAAATTATTCCTAAAATTAATACTTCCGTTATTAAAGAGGTTTTAAGAAAAGATGAGGTTTTAAGTTTAGAGAACCTTAAAAATGAGTTTTTGGAAAATGTTGATAAGTATGAGAAAAATCCAGAGATTTTACAAAGTGACTCTGATAATAAGTCTCATATTGAAACAGATTATAAAAATAATTTTGAAATAAAAACTGAGCCGGAAAATAAAAATAATCAGAATTTTATAAAGTCGGAAAATGATAAAGTTAAACCAGTTAAAGAGGAGCTTTCTCCAGAAGTTATCACGGCTAAAAGACAGCTTGCTGAAATTCAGCTTAAACTTACTTATGAGTCAGCTTTCAGACTTGCGGGTAAAGGTATTGATATTAATGTTGAGCCAATTAAAGAGGCCGTCTCTGAGCTTAAAAAGCTTGAGGAGGAAGTATACGCCTCAAGTCTCAAAATAGCGGGCGCGGAAGTTTCTGACAAAAACATAGAGAAGATGAGCGGACTTTTTGAGAAAGTAAACAGTCTCGCTCCTGAATACTCAAATAACGTTTATCGTGAAATTATTACTCATAAGGCTGATTTTACCATTGAGGGGATAGATTCGGCGGTAACCGCTAAATTTGATAAAATTATGGATACTCTTGATACTTTCGCTACTGTTCCGAGTCAGAAATTCGGGGATGTTTTTTCTGCTGTTTCAGACCAGCTTGCGCATGTGCTTGAGATTAACGGAATTTCGGTAAATGAGGAGAATATTGACGCCGCTAAAATATTATCGCTTAATAATATGGATGTTACTAAAGGGAATATTCTACAAACAAAAAGTATTAATTTAAAAGTATCCAAAACTTATAATAAGCTTCATCCTCTTGTGGCGGCGGAAATGATTAAGGATGGCCTTAATCCTGTTGATATGAATATTGACGATGTTATTTCATATATAGATAAATTTGATGAGAAATATACTCAGGACTCAAAAGAACAAATCGCCGAAAATATTATAAGAGTCGCGGAGAATAACGAGATGTCAAAAGTGCAGAAAGACGCTGTTATATCTATTTATCGTATGCTTGATATGGTTTCAAAACACAGTGGGGCGGCTATCGGAACCGCTATAAAAAATAATGTTGAACTGACTTTAGGCAATCTTATGGAGGCTTCAAAAGTATTTGAGAAAACAAAGAGCAAAAAGGATTTTGATGTTGAGGTAAATGACAAATTTGGATTGACCGAGGATATTATAATTCCTGAGAAAAATATAAGAGCTACTATTGAGAAAGCCATAAGTTCAGCTGAACGCGGCGGTCGTTCTAATTTTAATCAAATGAGTGGTTTTGACAATATAAATAACGACGCTATGTCTTTGTCAAACGCTAATGGTGAATCGATAAAAATGTTTACCGCTCCTAAAAATGAGGCGGAATACGTGAACGCCGTTTTTGACGAAATTATGAAGAGCGCTGACC
>CANOGI010000110.1 GCA_947565475.1 uncultured Eubacteriaceae bacterium | reverse complement strand
AGGACGGAGCAAAAGCCGCTAAGTGGATTTGCGACGGCGGGGTGGAATTTGAGCTTGACGAGAGCGATAAGGCCGACAGAGGTACGGTAATCACTCTTTATATAGGCGAAGACGGAAAAGATTTTTTAAATCCTTACAAAATCAAAGAGGTTTTAGCTAAATACTGCTATTTTATGCCTATTGAGATTTATTTTGAGGATATGGAGGAAATTAAAAAAGAAAGCGAGAAAAAAGCGGAAGCGAAATCGGATGGCGAAGAAAACGACGACGTTATAGAAGAACCGAAAAAGCCGGAGCCTATAAACAAAACAAATCCTTTATGGCTTAAACAGCCTAAAGACTGTACAGATGAGGAATATAAGGAATTTTATCATCAGGTGTTTACCGACTTTAACGACCCTCTTTTCTGGATTCACCTGAATATGGACTATCCTTTCAGGCTTAAAGGTATTTTATATTTTCCAAAGCTTAAACACGAGCTTGATTCTATAGAGGGACAAGTTAAACTATATAATAACCAGGTATTTATCGCCGACAACATAAAAGAAGTTATACCGGAGTTTTTACTCCTTTTAAAAGGAACTATCGATTGTCCTGATTTACCTCTTAACGTCTCAAGAAGTTTTCTTCAAAACGACGGATATGTTACGAAAATGTCAAGCTATATTACGAAAAAAGTGGCGGACAAGCTTAACAGTCTTTTTAAAAAGGAAAGAGAGGAATATGAGAAGTTTTGGGACGATATAAGTCAGTTTATTAAATATGGATGTTTGAGGGAAAAAGAGTTTTATGACAAGGTTAAAGATTCTCTTTTATTTAAGACAACAAAGGACGACTATGTGACTTTATCGGAGTATCTTGACAGAAACAAGGAAAAACACGAGAATAAAGTATTTTATGTCACGGACAAAAACCAGCAGGCGCAGTATGTTAAAATGTTTGAGGATATTGGCATGGAGGCGGTTATATTAGATACAAGGCTTGACAATCCTTTTATGTCGTCTGTGGAAATGTATAACAGCGGTGTGAGTTTCTCAAGAATTGACTCAGATATAGCGGACGCTCTTAAAAACGAGGAAAGCGACGATGATAAAAAGCTTACGGAGAAATTTGAGGGTGTGTTTAAAGAAATACTTAAAAAAGACGACCTTAAAGTGAAGGTTGAGAGTCTAAAGGCTTATGACGTTTCCGGAGTTGTTCAGCTCAGTGAGCAGTCAAGAAGAATGCGGGAAATGAGCAGTATGTACGGTATGAACTTCGGGGCTATGCCTGTTGATGAAACGCTGGTTTTAAACAGCAACAACAATGTTGTTAAACTTCTCTCGGAAATTTCCGACGACGAAGGCAGAAAAGACGATGTTGAGCTTATTTGCAGGCAGATTTATGATTTGGCCGTTATGAGCCATAAACCTCTTGAAATGGAAAAGATGGCTGAGTTTATCTCAAGAAGCAATAAAATCCTTGAGATGACGATGAAAAAATAATAGAAAGTTATTTTCATTGGACTTACATTAGAGCGTGTATGAAAACTAAAAAATATCCAAAAAATTAAAGAAAATAAAATTGAACTGTTTTTATTTTCCACAATTTTTTGGATATTTTAGTTTTATAAAGTCATATAAAATTTTTAGATTATTAAAATTATATACAGTTTTAATAATAGTTATAGAGTTTTCAGATACGCAATAGATTATAGTCAAACTACTTGAAAAATGAACAAGTTCGGTGGTTCAAAATCCTTTTTTCGCGTCATCGTCAGTTGGCATAGGCCCTCCTTCCACTGTTTCGCGAAAATAAATTTAATATCGCTTTTTTTCTTTATTTTCAAGTGGTTTGACTATAAAAAGTGTAAAAAGTATTTTATGGGTGCATAAGCGTCGTTGACCCATAAGCGAATTGCGTCAGCAATTCGCAGATTGTACGAATAAAATAATTTTTTTGCTTCTTTTAAATTTTGTTCACTATATTGAGATTTATTCCTATGTGGTTTTAGGAAGTTTTTTAACCAATATACTGTAGATTACAGGAATTACAATAAGTGTAAAAAACAGGGAAACTGACAAGCCGCACATAAAAGCTATAGCGAGACCTCTAAAAAGAATGTTTCCTGAAAAGGCAAGGGGGATGAGCCCTAAAATTGTTGTTGAGGTGCTTAATATTATTGGGCGGAAACGTTTATCAACAGCCGTTTTACAGGCTTCCATAGAGGATATTCCCCGTTTAAGCTCGTTATCCATATAATCGACGAGTACTATGGCGTTGTTTACAACGACACCTATAAGGCTTATTATACCGAGTATGGCGAACATAGAGAGGTTCTCTCCGAAAAGGTATAAGCCGATGGAAGACCCTATAAGGGCGAAAGGAATTGTCACAAAAATTATTATACTTCTGATTACTGAGTAAAATTGCAGGTAAAGTATAAGGAAAATCGCCATTATTCCTAAAACCGCCCCTACGCTTAGAGATGATATAACCTGTCTGAACATATCGCTGTCGCCCTCATAAGATATTGTCACGTTTTTAAAGTCAGCGGAATCTAATTTTCTTTTTACAGCGTTTTGTATCTCAACGGCGCTTTTTCCCGTGTTGGGAAGAGCTGTTACAGTTATACATTTTTGCCCGTTATAATGGGATATTTTGTTATAATCCGCCGTATAAGTTATGTCAGCAACCTGTGACAGTTTATATTTTCCATTTGTTCTTGAGGACTTTATCTCAAGATTTTTTAAATCATTTATATTAGTTGTATCCGTTTTTAAGATAATCGGGTATTCCTTGCTGTTTTTTCTGAAATTTGTGACGGTTCTGCCCATCATAGCTATATTAAGCTCGTTTTGAACCTCACCTTTTGTAAGTCCCGCTGAGTTAAGAGAATCATTTTTTAAATCAATATAGTAATTATAGGTTTTTACTTTTGTGTCGGCGTATACGTTTTTGGCGTCGTCGATTTCTTTAAGCCACTCTTCAGCCCGCAAGGCGGTGGAATTTATGTTTTCCGTATCGTCTCCGCATATATTAAACTGAATAAGCTCGCTGGATTTTGGGATTATGCCTATTTCCTTAACAGTCACTCTTTCGGAAACCTCTGATTTTAATTTATTCTCAAGGTATTGGCAGTAATCCCCCTTTGTCATATTTTCAACGCTTTTTAATTTTACCACAAAACTGCCTGTATTTGTTGAGTCAGTGGACGGCATAGAGGTAAAATCATATTTGGGTATTCTTCCGCCGGAGGCTGACAAATAATATTCTATATTTTCCTCGTTTTTTATTATGTCGGCGATTTTGGCGACGGCTTTTTCTGTTTTTCGTATGTCATATAGATTATCAGTTTCCACGTTTATGTCAAGGAGCATTTTATCCGAGTTTGGAACAAGCTCCATATCAAGCTTAGTAAGAAAATATACGCTTGACGCCACACACAGGACGGATATTATTATTGTCAAAAGGCGGAATCTCAGGCAAAACCGCAGAAGAATGGAAAAAAATCCTCTTATAAGCTGTTTTCTCTGTTTTTTCACTTTTGATTTTTTCATAAGCATATAGCACATTATAGGCGTTACAAGCATCGACACTAAATATGAGAATATAAGGGCGGATATTACTATTGTCGGGAGACTGAACACAAATCTCCGCATATTACCCGGAAGCATATAAAATACGCAGAAGATAGCCACCGTTGTAAGCATTGATGAGAAAACGGGCAGGGCGACTTCTTTTGTTCCGTTTACACAGGCGGAAAGTTTATCCTCATCGTTGTCTATTCTGACTTGTATAGCGTCGCTTACGACTATGGCGTTATCAACAAGCATGCCAAGCGCTATTATCAATGAGGCGAGAGATACAAACTGTACGTCTATATCGAAAATAACCATAGCTATAAATGTGAGAAACATTGTAAGGGGAATCACAAAAGCGACTATACTTCCATTTATTATACTCATACCAATCATTATAACTATAAGAACTATAACGACGCTTTCTATAAGATTTACTATAAAATCGTTTATGGAATTATTTACGTCGTCGGCGAGATAAACTATATTATTTATTTTTATATCGTCAGGAATAGAGCTTTTATATTCATCTACCATATCAAGAACAGTTTTTCCTGTTTCTAAAATATTCTCGTTTTTATCAAAAAACACGCTTAATATAACAGCCTCATCACCGTTATAGGAGTAGCTTTTGGCGTCTTTGTCATTCTCCTGTGTTATGTCGGCTATATCCCTAAGTTTTACGACCGCTCCCGTTTCTTTATTTATGTATATTATAATATCTTTTATTTCCTCTATATCGGAAAGTTTTCCGGAAGAGTTTATATACATCTCATTATTGTCAAATTCGATTGTTCCAACAGGAACAGTGGAGTTTTGATACGCTATTATATTTGAGAGTTCGGAAAGAGATACGGGGATATGGCTTAATTTTGAGGAATTTACGGTTACTTTTATTTGAGGTTTACGCTCTCCCTCAACCTCTGTACGAACGACTCCCTCTGTGCCTGACAATACGTCTTTTAAGGATTCCGCTCTCTGCGTAAGTTCCTCATTAGTTTTGCTTTCTCCGGTGAAAGAAAGAATAAGCCCGCAGGTCTCAAAAGCGTTGTCGTTATACGTAAGGCTTGTTATTCCGCTTGGAAGCTCGTTTTCTTTAAGGGCGTTTATCTTTGTTCTGAGTTTATCCATTTTATCCTGTAATTCCTCAGAGCTTAGGTCTTTTATGAAGGATACTTTCACCACGCTTATTCCGTTGTATGAGTCGCTTTTTACATTCTCAAAGCCCTCCGCCTCCATACACTCATCCTCTATTTTTGATGTTACGAGTTCTTCCATATCTGACGGGGAGGCCCCGGGATAGACTGTGGTTATAATTACCATAGGCAGTTCTATTACAGGATACTGTTGTTTAGGCGTTATATTGAAGCATATTCCGCCTATTATAAAAAGAATTATTACTATCGCGAGAGAAGCTTTTCTCTTTAATATAAGATTATATATTAATCCTTTATTTTTCAACGGATTCACCCTCTTTTACATTGACCTTTTGATTCTCGCGCAGGTTTTTCACCTCATCGGCGACAATTTTTGTGCCGCTTTCAAGACCCTCTATACAAACATTCTCCCCGTCGGCGTTTTTGATTTTTATTTCTTTGCTTTTTACCACTGTATCGCCGGTTTCATTTGTCGTTACACAATATACATAGTCTATGCCGTTTATATTTACTATACTGTTTATAGGGATAAACACGGAAGTTTCCTTATCAAGCGAGATTGTGACATTTATAAGACTTCCGAGGGCAAACAGGTTGTTTTCTGACGGGGTTATTTTTATGTTATAAGTTCTTGTGGTTTCATCAGGATAAAGGTCTATAGAAGTTATTTTACCGTATATTTCCTTATCATCCTGAGAGAGTCTCGCTTCCATTCCCACGCTGAATTTTCCGTAATCCTCAGTGGGCACGGAAACGTTTACAACCTCATTCCCGCTTTTTACAACGACAACGGGAGTTCCCGCGCTTGTTACCTCACCTGACTTCATAGGTGTTTCCACAACATATCCGTCTATTGTTGATTTTAATGAGGAGTCGGAAAGATATTTCGTGTTTTCATCAAGAGATATTTTTGCCTGATTTACGGAAATTTGCGCCGCCTGTTTTTGTATATTGGCTTGTTCGAGCTTGTTTTCCATATCTTTTATTTTGGTCTCCTGCAAGGAATAATCGTTCTCAAGGTTTTCTATTTGCTTTTCCTGAAGATTTACGTCTTTTTCCATAGTCTGTTTTGTGTTCTCAAGTTCCTCTGTTACCGTGTCAAGGGCAAGTTTGGCGTTATCGTATGTAGTTTTATCGCATACCCCTCTATTGTAAAGTGTAAGTGTATTTTCAAAAGTCTCTTTGGCGTTGTCATATTTAAGCTGTATTTTGTTTATTGAGGAAGTATATGTTTCTTTTGTTTTCTGAAGAGATATTTTTTCAGCGTCAATTCCTGTACGTACTTTTTTAAGGGTAAGATTTTCCGCCTCAATTCCTATGTTTATCTCATTTATGGAACTGTCTATCTGCGAGATTTTGTTTTGAGCGAGAGCTATATTCTGCTTAGCGTTATTTATAGCCATTTGTATAGTTTGAGTGTCAAGAGTGGCTATAATTTGTCCGGCTTTTACTATATCTCCTTTTTCCACAAGAACTTTATTGATTTTTCCGGAGAGTTCAAAGCTAAAACGTTTAAGCTCGTCGGCGGCGGCGTATCCGGAATAAGACACGCTGTTCTCATAATTTTTTACTGAGACGGTAAAAGGCTTTACGGTTGTTATTTCCTCGTTTTTTACGGGTTCTTCTTTACAGCCGCTTAACAGCAATATAAAACAGAATGAAAAACATAAAAGATATTTGTTTTTTAATCTCATTTTAAATTTCCTCCATATACATTTTTTCAAACTCACATTCCTCCATATTAAATTTCTCACACATACTTTTACGAAGTACATGGAAAATTGTAATTTTTATCATAGTTAGAATAAGTTTAAGCTGTTCTTTTTCCGTAAATTCAAATACGTCTTTTACCTCCTCAAAAAGTTCTTTAGGCAGTTCCGTAATTATATTTACGCAGCCGTTTGTTTTTAAAAACTCAAATATGGCTATTTTAAAAATACTCTCATTTTCTTTAATTAAGTTTATACAGTTTTTATACAAGTCTTCTTTTGTGGCGGGCAATTTATTGTTTTTTCTTTTTTCGGCGAGGGTTTTCACAGCGTCCTCAAGGCGTATTTTCATAAGAGTGTATAATATATCTTTTTTTGTCTCAAAATAGTAATAAAACAGGGATTTTGTGGTTTCGGCCAGTTTTGTTATATCGTCTATACTGGTTTTGTCATATCCTTTTTCGGAAAAAAGTTTCTCGGCGCACTCGATTATTTTTTTTTTCGTTTTGTTTGGTTTTTCCATAAAAATTATCACTCTCCTCATATTAAAGCAAAAACTAACCGACCGGTCAGTAAATTTTATGATTTTATTTTACCACTAAAATTTTATAAAGTCAATATACAATTATAGAAATTTTAGGGAAGAAAATATCCCCCAAGCGATAACTTAGGGGATATTTTCTTTTGATGTATATTAGAGTTATAGTAAGTTAATTTTCCAATGCCTTTTTAAGCGCTAAAGCGACGTCTCTCGCGTCAATAATATTGTTTTTGTCCATATCATATAAAGATGTGTCTCTATCATCGTATTTTAAAACATAATCTAAAATTATCTCCGCGTC
>CANOGI010000109.1 GCA_947565475.1 uncultured Eubacteriaceae bacterium | reverse complement strand
CTGTTACGGTCTTATAGGAGCTAACGGAGCGGGAAAATCAACTTTCTTAAAAATTTTATCAGGCGAGGTCGAACCGACTAAAGGAGAAGTCGCCTTAACACCAGGTGAAAGAATTTCTTTTCTAAAACAAGATCACTTTCAATATGATGATTATAATGTTATGGATACGGTTATAATGGGTAACTCAAGATTATATCAAATTATGAAAGATAAGGAGAAAATTTACGCTAAAGATAATTTTACTGAGGAAGACGGAATAAAAGCAAGCGAGCTTGAGGAAGAGTTTCTATCTCTGAACGGCTGGGACGCGGAGGTTGACGCCGCCACTTTGCTTAATGGATTGGGGATAGAAACAAATCTTCACTTTAAGTATATGAAAGAACTTACAGGACCGGAAAAGGTTAAGGTTCTCCTCGCACAGGCTTTATTTGGAAACCCTGATGTTTTATTGCTTGACGAGCCTACAAATCATCTTGATTTAGCGGCGATAAATTGGCTTGAGGAATTTTTAATTAATTTTGAAAATATAATTATTGTCGTATCTCATGACAGATATTTTCTTAATAAGGTTTGTACACAAATAGCCGATATAGATTACTCAAAAATACAACTTTACTCAGGAAACTATGATTTTTGGTATGAATCAAGTCAGCTTATTATAAAACAGATGAAAGAATGAAACAGTAAAAAAGAAGAAAAAATAAAAGAACTTCAGGAATTTATACAGAGGTTTAGCGCAAACGCCTCTAAATCGAAACAGGCTACGTCAAGAAAACGGGCTTTAGAGAAAATTGAGCTTGATGAGATAAGACCATCAAGTAGAAAGTACCCTTACATTGATTTTAAGCCTAACAGAGAAATTGGGAATGAAGTCCTTACTGTTGAGGGGTTATCAAAAACTATTGATGGTGTAAAGATCATTGATAATATCTCATTTACTATCAATAATGGAGATAAAGTAGCTTTTGTAGGCTCAAATGAAATAGCGAAAACAACTTTATTTAGAATTTTGTCGGGTGAGATTGAGCCTGACGAAGGTGATTTTAAATGGGGTGTCACAACCTCAAACTCTTATTTCCCGAAAGATAATACTTCTGAATTTAATAACAATTATAATATCGTTGAATGGCTTATGCAGTATTCTGAGGAAAAAGACGTTACTTTTGTAAGGGGATTTTTGGGAAGAATGCTTTTTTCAGGAGATGAGGCCCTTAAAAAAGTCAAAGTTCTCTCAGGAGGCGAAAAAGTTCGTTGTCTTATTTCAAAACTTATGATTTCTGGAGCTAATGTTCTTATTATGGATGAACCTACAAATCATCTTGACATGGAATCTATTACCGCTCTTAATAATGGAATGATTAAATTTAACGGGGTTATTTTGTTTTCCTCACAAGACCATCAAATAGTCCAGACCACAGCAAATAGAATTATGGAATTTACTGATAATGGACTTATTGATAAGCAAACTACTTATGATGAGTATCTTTTAAATGACGAGGACGCTAGTAAACGTCAGACATATAGCTTTTGATATATTTTTACGTAATAATTATATTTTCTTGTTAAGCTTATATTTTCTTATTTTGTAAAAATTAATATTATTATCTAAATGTTGCAAAGTTACAATGCGTTTAAAAACTAATGACATACTCAAAGAACTATAAAAAATAAAAGTAAAATTTGTAATTATTTTTCAAAATAAAAATAGGATTTCTATTTTTCTGAATTTCATTATTGTATAATTTTAACAACCACTAAAAAGTTTTTAGATGTATCTTTAATTAAAAAGCTGTTTTAATGAGAAATTTTTAAAAGTAAAATTTGTAATTAAAAAAAAATATTTAGATTATATTAAAATTACTCTTTATTTTTACAAAATTTATGTTATAATATAAGTATCAGATTGAGTAGATTGCTTTGATATGATAAAAAATATTAGAGTATTTTCTTCCAAAATTAAAATACTTATGAGAAATACATAAATACATACTCGATACAGTGTTTTATAATTTTTTATAATTAAATAGAAATTTATTTATTTTTTATTATAAAAATTATTTTTTTAGGAAGTGCTCTAAAATAAAAATCAGCAAAAATAAAGATTATTTTTTATGAACTCGGAAGGGGCGTTTTTATGGATAGGCAAAGAATACTTGTTGTTGACGACAGTGAATTTAACAGAAAAGTATTAATTGAAGTTTTAAAAGATGAATATGATACCATAGAGGCTTCAAATGGACGTGAAGCTCTTGATATAATAAATAAAAATCCAGCTACAATTTCTCTTGTACTTCTTGATATACTCATGCCTGAAATGACGGGTCTTGAGGTTTTAAGAACCCTTAATGACACAGGTATATCTTCTTTGATTCCTGTTATACTTATTACAGCCGCTGATTCCGAAGAGGAATATGGACTTAATCTTGGAGCTGTTGATTTTATCACGAAACCTTTTGATACAAGTGTTGTCAAGACTCGTGTTAAAAATCATATGAGAATAAAAAATTCAAGAGATATGCTTGAGGAACTTGTTTCATTCAATATGAATAAAAGTGAGAATATTTGGGAAGCAACTATTGAAATGCTTGCTAATATTATCGAGTTTAGAAGTTTCGAAAATTTTAAGAATTATGACAGAATTAAAACAATCACAAGAATTTTAATAGATCGTCTTTTGGAATCAAATATTTATACAAATGAAATTAACTCTGTTGGAGTGAATTTTATTTTGACAGCGGCTCCACTTTGCGATATGGGCAAAATTTTTGTCCCTGAATATATTCTGTTTAAAGGCGGTAAACTTACGGATGATGAATTTGAGATTATTAAAAAACATACTATAAATGGAGCTAAAATTATTAAAAATTGCCTTAAAATAGCATCTGATAAATATATAAAATGCTGTGAAGAAGTTTGTCTTAATCATCATGAAAATTGGGATGGAAGTGGATACCCTAATGGTCTTGCTGGTGAGGAGATTCCAATTTCAGCTAGAATTGTCGCTATAACTGATGTATTTGATGCTCTTGTTACTGGAAGACCTTATAGAAAAGCGTTTAAAAAAATTGAAGCTGTTAAGATGATTGGCGACAGTTCAGGAAAAGAATTTGATCCTGTTATTGTTAACGCTTTTATTCAAGTTGCTGATGAAATTTGTAAGGTTTATTAAGTAAATATTTAAAGAAAATAAAATGTATAAGTTTAGGCTTATACATTTTATTTTTTATGTGTATTATAGAATTAAAAAAGCTTTAATTAATTTCTATTTTTTTAGTTATGATAAGCGTTTAACAATTAACTGATTGTGTAATAAAATAGCATATAAAAAGTAATAAAGATAGAGAGTAAAAAAGTATATCGCAAACTATTTGCAAAGGATTAATAACGCGAGTTCGACAAAAATTTATAGTTAATGGAACCTTTTTCTATTGCAAAAAGATTCCAAACTTTCAAAAAGGTTATTTGAATGTAAAATTTTGAAGCTCTGCCTCTCACTGGTCAGTGCTTTTGGCTCTGCCAAAAGTCGGCTTTTACGCTGCTCGCACTTCTTTGCTACACTTACTGAAAAAAAGTTTAATAAAAACTTTTGTGCAAAACTATGTTTTGCTGTTATTTTCTGTCGAACTCACGTTTTATTATAAGAGGAAATCAGAATATGAGCCATACAAAGGGAGTTTAATATCAAAATTCACCTTGTCGTGGATTCATCTGGTATGCCGGTCAGAGTTATTATCACAGAAAGTACAAAAGCTGATTATAAAGAAGCTAGATACGCCTACAATTCTTTTCAGAGATTATTTTACTTTTTCTTGATTTTATTCTTTTAAAAATATATTAAATTATATGAGAAAAATTATGATAAAAAATCTCTATAAAGTATAATTTTAATAAATTTATACTTTATAGAGAAAACTTTTACTTTTACACAGATATTTGTAAAATTAATTTTCAGCTTCAACAGGCATTATAAATTCAGAATTAAGTACCTTTTGAAGAATTATCGCAACATCGGAGGCAGTTAATTTTTTATCTCCGTTAACATCGGCGTATTTTAGATAATCAGTTGTTTTTTCCTCTACAGGTAATTTATAACTGTCATTTAATACCTTCTGAAGTACTAAAGTGGCGTCATTAACAGTTATACCTGTTTTACCATCGACATCGCCGAATTTAATATCAAATGAATCATGCTTACTAAATTTTATTTCTTTAATAGCAATTTCTGAAATCTTATCGTCAACGGCTGTTATTGATTTAATTGTAATAATTTCATCAATTCCGCTTATTTCAAATGGTTCAATATATTCATTAGAATTTACGGTAGGGGTAGAGCCGTCTATAGTATAATAGATTTTCGCGTTTTCTTCGCTTGTTTTAATTGAAACACTTACTTTCTTACCATTTTCAGCCTCAAGTTCATTTGCTGTTATTTCTGGTTTGTGAATAAAGGTTTCCGTACTGCTTTCGGTAGTGTTTTCAGTTTCGGTGGAGGTTTCACTACTAGCTTCAGTAGAAGTTTCAGTACTTATATAATTGTAATGTATAGTTACTTTTTGCAGTGCTGCATTGACATCACCCATTTTTCTTATTCTGCTCCACTGTGTTTCATCGCCGCTAAAATATATATCTTTCAGCTGAGGGCAATTTGATAATGCGGCTATACCTATTTCTGTTATGCTGTCTGGAATTTCAAGCTTAGTAAGGCTGTAACAAGAAGCGAATGCCTGTCCTCCAATGCTCTCCGCGCCTTGTGGAATCTTCAGACTGTAAAGCTCTCCACATACTTGAAACATACCCTCACCAATACGATTTATTTTTTTCGGTAATGTTACATTGGTTAGCCTGTAGCATTGTGAAAACATATTATCACCTATCGTTACTGTCTTATCATTATCACTATAAGCAAATATAGCGCTTTTCATATTATCACAACCCACAAACGCTCCTGCACCTACTGACTCAATGCTGGCTGGCAGATTAATAGAAGTAAGCTCTCTACAGCCACGGAAAGAACGCTCGCCAATAGTTTTCAAGCTGTTGGAAATGTTTACTGAGCTAAGATTTGGACATTCACGGAAAGCATCGTCCCCCATAGTTTCTACACTATTGGGAATAGTGATGGAAATGATCTGAGATTCACGGAAAGCGTTGTTACCAATAGTTTTCACACTGTTGGGGATGGTTACACTAAGAGCATTTCCGTTATAGAAAGCATTATTACCTATATTTGTTACGCTATCCTCAATAACAATTTTCAGGATTTTATCCATGTGATCATTCCATGGTCGCTCTGTTAACTCACTGAAGTCAGGCATGGCTCCGTTACCGGAAATAGTAAGTGTACCAGCTTTTGTCAGTTTCCATATAAGTTTTCCGTTAAGAGTTCCTTCCCCTCCCTCAATTGGGTCGTTGGCAGTGGGGTCATCTGATGGAAGATAACCTTCTGGATAACGAGTAATAAGACAGTCGGCTGACTCAACCATGTCCTTTGACATTGAACGTCCCCAATGTACAGAACTGTTATAATTTCCCTCAGCAATAATTACGCCTGTGTCACTTACCTGGAGTACAATAACAGTGTGGGAATAATTGTCAACCCGTAAGATATCTCCGACCTTTACATCAGAAAGTTTAACTTCTTTGGTCATTCTTCCGGGTAAATTGTTGAACGCTGCGTCGCTGAGTAAAAAAGCGAAAGCCACACAGCCCACGCCAGAATTTACTCCCTCAATTCTTCCTCCTTTCCAAGTATATGAATTGTTAAGTGAATAAGGTGTAGAGTTGGTCCAAGTCATTCCTTCAGGATATTTTGTCCGCAAAGCGTTCATACGCTCGTAGGCTTCCTGATAGGTTGGGATATTAACCTCCTCGTGGAGAACTGGTTTATCCACGGATTTTTCCGCAAGAAAATTCTCTTGTAGCGGAAAGTCTTCTTGCCACGCATTAACTTCCAATATAGTAGATATACACATACATATAGCTAAAACGGCTGAAAGAATTTGTTTTCTCAATTTTTAGTAACCTCCAATCAATTTTATTAAGGGCAGGACATAGTATGGCATATGATAATTGTATCTCCCGCTCTTTTTGAGTATACCTCTAATACCTTATTTTGTCAACCTTTCAAATAGATCATACCACGGGTTGTTTCATAAACTGATAATTTGCACAAATAAAAAAGTCATTTAAGATTTTCTTGTCTAATTCACGTGAATATAGTATTATATATGTAAAAATAACTTTTGAGGTGATTTTTATTGAAAAATATCATAAATAGACTAAATATAAATAGTTTTTTGGAAAAAGAAGAATTCATTGAGCTTATAAAAAATAGAAATGATGATAATTTTGAGTATATTTCGGCCTTAGCGAGGGAAAAAAGAGAGAAAATATTTGGTAAAAAAATATATATGAGAGGTCTTATCGAATTTACAAATTACTGTAAAAATGATTGTTTTTATTGCGGAATAAGAAAAAGTAATATTAATGTTCAGAGATACAGACTTTCTGAGGAAGATATTTTAGAATGTTGTAAAATGGGATATAAACTTGGATTTCGTACATTTGTTTTACAAGGCGGAGAGGATTTTTATTATAACGATGATGTGCTTTGTCGTATTATTGAAAGCATAAAAAAAAATTATAATGATTGCGCCATTACTTTATCTGTTGGAGAAAGAAGTAGGGAAAGCTATAAAAGACTTTTTGATTGTGGAGTTGATAGGTATTTACTCAGACATGAAACAGCGGATAAAGAACACTATAAGAAATTACACCCTGAAAGTTTATCTCTTGAAAACAGAAAAAAATGTCTTTTCACTCTTAAAGAAATAGGATATCAAGTCGGGTGTGGTTTTATGGTGGGTTCACCTTATCAGACCACTGAGAATATTGTGGAGGATTTGAGTTTTATAAATGAGTTTAAACCGCATATGATAGGAATAGGTCCGTTTATTTCTCATCGTGATACTTGTTTTTCAGAATTTCCCAATGGAACAGTGGAACTTACTTTATTTTTGCTTTCAATATTACGTCTTATGTTTGAGAGAGTACTTTTACCAGCGACAACAGCCCTTGGAACTCTTGACCCCAAAGGTAGAGAAAAGGGAATTTTAGCGGGGGCGAATGTAGTTATGCCTAATTTATCACCTATTTCCGTAAGAAAAAAATATTCATTATATGATAATAAAATATGTACCGGCGACGAGGCGGCTGAATATAATAAACAACTTAAAAATAAAATGAAAAATATCGGGTATGAAATAGTTGAGGAAAG
>CANOGI010000108.1 GCA_947565475.1 uncultured Eubacteriaceae bacterium | reverse complement strand
CTTATAAGTTTTAAAAGTCTGTGCCCGTCCATCTGCGGCATCTCAATATCCGTTACTACACAACAAACGTGGTTTCTAATATCGTCGCCTGTCTCTTTAAATTTCATAAGAGTCTCCCACGCCTCTTGACCATTTGTACATGGGATAAGGTTTGTATATCCGGATTTTTCTAAAGACTCCATAATCATTCTCTCAAGCAAAGGAGAATCCTCGGCAAGCAAAATAGGCTTTGTGGACGTCTCTCTTTCCCCAAGGTTGTAAATTTCCTGAATTTGAATACCTTTATCAGGCGCGATGTCTGAAAGGATTTTCTCAAAGTCAAGGATAGTAATGAGTCTGTCGTCAAAACGGGCGATACCTGTTGCGAGGCTCTCCTCACCGCCGTAAATCGTGGAATCTGGTTTTTCGATATTAGTCCATGATATACGGTGAATTCCTTCCACGCTGTGAACATGGAAAGCCGTGTTGGTTTTATTGAAATTAGTAATTATAAAAATACTCCTTGATTCATTTTCGGCGGGCGAAAGACCCATATAAGCAGGAAGATTTATAACCGTCATAATACTGTCTCTGGGCTTAAAAATTCCCTCGACAAAAGGATTGGAATTAGGCATTGGAGTAATTGCCCCGTACTGCATTATCTCGACAACCTTAGCTACGTTTATTCCGAAATAACGGTCGCCTATGGTAAATTCCATGACTTCGAGCTCATTTGTTCCGCTTTCCAAAAGAATTTCACTTTTTTTCATATCTTCCATTTTATTTCCTCCTAACAAATCAAATATATACAGCCGTAAGGCTGGAATTTCCTTATTCAATAGTTATACAGCGACTATTTATAGAGATATTTATATTATATCATTACAAATAAGTTTTGAAAAGCAAAATTTTTTATTTTGGCATAGTTTACAAAAACTTTTTTATTTTATAGGGATATTGACGAGGGAATATTACATTTTTTTCTTTGTAGAATTGAAAATTTATTGAATTATTTTTTTAAATGTGATAAAGTTAATTGTAAGAAGTGATTCCTAATAATATAGTCAAATTGCTTGAAAATAAGCAAAGGGAGGCGAGATTAAAATTATTTTTACAAAACAGCGGAAAGAGAGCAAAGTCCAAAGCATACGCTGACTGACGCTAACGGGGTAAAAAAGATTTTAAGCCGCCAGACTTGTTCATTTTTCAAGTTTATTGACTATAAATAAAAAATTATTTATAATTTCAGAATGTCAAAAAAATAGGTTTTCGGTGAGTTTAACCGGGTACAGAGGCGTTGTGGCACGCCGCCGGTTATTGGGTATTTTTACGAGGTAAAAATATAAGTGATTTTTGACTCACGAAAAGATTGGACAGATTTATTAACGAAACATATTCGGAGGTTAAATTATGTGTGGTTTCTGCGGATTCACCGGAAGTATACAAGACAGGGAAAATATAATAAAAAAAATGATGAGTAAAATAATTCACAGAGGTCCCGACAGCGAGGGGGTTCATACCGATGAGAAAATAACGATGGGTTTTCGCCGATTAAGCATAATAGGTCTTTCAGACGGCTCACAGCCTATGTATAACGAGGACGGTTCCATTGTGCTTGTCTTTAACGGTGAGATATACAACTATAAGGATTTGAGAGAGGAACTTATAAAAAAGGGGCATATTTTTAAAACTCACGCTGATACGGAAGTTTTAGTTCACTTGTATGAGGAAAAAGGGCAGGCCATGCTTGAGGATATTAGAGGTATGTTCGCTTTTGCTATATATGACAAAAAGGACGACAGTCTTTTCGCCGCGAGGGATTTTTTTGGCATAAAGCCTTTTTATTACGCCAATATAAATGGGAATATACTTTTTGGCTCAGAAATAAAAAGCTTTCTTGAGTATCCGGAGTTTAAAAAAGAGGTAAATCCCGTGGCACTTGAGAATTATCTCACTTTTCAGTATTCTGTTCTTGAGGAGACTTTTTTTAAAGGAGTATACAAGCTTATGCCAGGGCATTTTTTGACCTTTAAAAATGGCGAAATTAAGACCGAGAGATATTTTAATCCAATGTTTTTGGACGGTGATTATGAGAAAAGTCTTCATAATGTTGTCACGGAGGTTGACGACGTTTTACAGGATTCTGTTTTAGCCCACAAAGTAAGCGACGTTGAGGTAGGCTCATTTTTATCAAGTGGGGTTGACTCAAGCTATGTCGCCGCCTCTTTTAAAGGTGATAAAACTTTTACAGTGGGGTTTGACTATGACAAATACAACGAGATAGGATACGCCGAGAAACTCTCAAAAGAAATCGGCGTTGAGAACCTAAATAAGACGATAACTACCGAGGAATACTGGAACGCTCTTTCTAAGGTTCAATATCACATGGACGAGCCTTTAGCGGACCCGTCGGCGGTCGCTCTTTATTTTGTCAGCAATCTCGCCTCAAAATATGTGAAAGTGGCGTTATCCGGAGAGGGGGCGGACGAGTTTTTCGGCGGATATAATATTTATAAAGAGCCTATGGATTTGTCGTTAATAACGTGTTTGCCTAAATTTATAAGAAAATTTTTCGCTTCTTGTGTAAAGCTGATACCTTTCTCATTTAAAGGCAAAAGCTTTTTTATAAGGGCGTCTAAAGACGTTGAGGAAAGATTTATTGGAAACGCCTATATGTTTACCAAAGAAGAGCGGGAGGAGATTTTAAAAAGCCCGTCAGGAAAATATGACCCCATGGAGCTTACAAAGCCTTTTTATGATTCTGTTAAAGATAAAGACGACGTAACGAAGATGCAGTTTATAGATATGAATTTTTGGCTTGTGGGTGATATACTTTTAAAAGCGGATAAAATGAGTATGGCTAACTCTTTGGAGGTTAGAGTGCCTTTTCTCGATAAAGAGGTTTTTAAGGTGGCCTCAAATATACGCTCGGATTTTAGGGTGAACAGGGTTTCCACTAAATACGCTTTTCGGTTAGCGGCTAAAGACAGGCTTCCGGAAATAGTGGCGAACAAGAAAAAGTTAGGGTTTCCCGTTCCTATAAGGATATGGCTTAAAGAAGATAAGTATTATAATATTGTGCGAAAAGCCTTTACGTCAAAAACGGCGGAAAAATATTTTAATATTGATAAGATTGTCGGTTTTCTCGACAGGCATAAAAAAGGAAAAGGCGATTTCAGCCGTAAAATATGGACCATTTATATGTTTTTAGTATGGCATAAAGAATATTTTGAGTAAAAGTATTAAAGCCGCCGTAAAAATTTTATAATTTTGGAGGGAAGATAAATGAGTGATTGTATTTTTTGTAAAATAGCGTCGGGAGAAATTCCGTCAAACACAGTGTATGAGAATGAGAGTTTAAGGGTGATTCTTGATATATCGCCGGCAAACCCGGGGCATTGTCTCGTTTTGCCGAAAAGCCACGCCGAGAATATATTTGAGATAGATGAAAACCTTTTAAAAGAGGCTTTCGCCGTAGCTAAAAAAATAGCGTCAGCGTTAAAATTATCAGGTCTCGCCGACGGGGTGAACATTTTGCAGAATAACGGGGGTGTCGCTGGTCAGACGGTGAATCATTTTCATATACATGTTATTCCCAGAAAAGAAGGCGACAATGTTACTTTAAAACACGAGGGCGTTAAGTTGAGTTCTGAGGAGATGACCCGTGTGGGAGAGGCTGTAAGAGAGGCGTTAAATTAAATGGGAGGTGCCCGCTATGAACGATGTGGTTATATACTTAATACTTGCCCTTGTTATATCGCCTGTTTCGGTCACGGCTCTGTGTTTTGTGGGAAAGCTCATAAAGCTTAGAAGAGAATACACCGAGTTAATTATACCTATAATCGGCGCTCTTGTGTTTTTATTTATTTTTCAAATAGGTCTGACTTCATTGGTGGAAAAATATAATCTTGGCCCGTTTCTGCATTTAACTTTGGATATTGTTGTCTCGATTTTAATATCTCAGGGGCTTTACGTATTATGCCGTAAATTTGGAAATAAATCCGCCGCCGCCAAAAAGCACTGGATTTTTATAGGGCTGTTCTTTTTCCTTACTATACTGTGCGCGGTCTCCGTGATAGTGATTTCGCAGGTTATGTCTATAAACAGGGCGGGAGAGCTTTTAAAAGATTTTATGATAAGCGACGCTTATTTAATTCCCAACGCGTCTGTCGTAATTCTTCTGGTGTTTATACTTATGGCGTTTAATATGGTTTTGTATAAGCTTACTAAGGAGATAAGTTTCGCCATAAGAAGAAAAAGAGGGTAGATTCAGAAGTTTTATAGGCGAATAAAAATTATAGTCAATAAGCTTGAGAAAAACAAGTTTATTGACTACATATATAGTAATTTGGCGATTAAGTTTTGAGAGTATGGGCGTATGGGCCCATACTTTTTTATTTTACGCTGGTTTTTATTTCCACCACGGGGGAAACATCTCCCTATACTTATATTCTCCGAAACGGCTGTCTATTAACATAATATATCCTGTGTCGGCCTCAGTACGGATTACTCTTCCCGCCGCCTGCATAACCTTATTAAAACCTGGATAAGTATAAGCGTAGTCAAAGCCGTTTATATTTTTTTTACTGTAATATTCTTTTATAATATCTCTCTCAGTCGTGATAAGGGGAAGCCCGACTCCCACTATAACAGCTCCGCATAGTCTGTCTCCCGCGAGGTCTATACCCTCGGAAAATATTCCGCCCATTACGGCGAAAGCGGCGAAAGTTTTTTCCGGCTTGTCCTTAAAGTTTTCTAAAAATGTCTCTTTTTCGTCCTCTGTTAAGTTTCTTGGCTGTACGGTTATATTTATATTGAAATTTTTAATAAATGTCTCGGCGACTTTTTCCATATACTCATAAGAGGGGAAAAAAACAAAATGGTTCCCGACTCTTTTGTTTAAAGCGATGGCTATTTTATCGCATATAATAGGGATATTTTCATAACGGTCTTTATATTTTGTCGAGACAGAGGCGTCTACGATGACCTCAAGATTTTCTTTTTTAAAGGGAGAGGGTATCGCTATACTGTTGTCGGCGGTGCTTCCTCCCAATATATCTAAAAAGTATTTTAAAGGTGTAAGAGTGGCGGAAAAGAAAACGGAACTTATGAATTTTTCCTCCTGCTCTGAGAGAAGTTTTGAGGGATTTATACACATAAGCTTTATTTTAAAATCTATGCCGTCATAAAAAGAGAGAACGGCGTAATCAGGTGAGAAAAGCTCGGAGATTCTTATGAAATCAGCCACTTTAAAATATAAGTTCAGCACATGCTCATGACATTTATCATTTTCGTTTTTTGATAGCCATTTATCGCATTTCGTTTGCACCTCGGATAGTATGAAAACTAAATTTTCAGGATATTTTTTCTCTATAAGAGCTTTTTCATCGCCGACCGTTTTTTTTACGGAATCGATATACCTTTTGAGTTTTGAAAACGCTTTGTATACCGGTTCTCTTTTGTCTGTTAACTTTTTCGTTATGTCGGCTACTTCCGCTCTTGATATTTCCGCCGAAAACATTTCCCTTGCCCTGTCTGAAAGATTATGCGCCTCGTCTATGAGGACTATATATTTACCTTTTTTTCCCTCGCTGAAAAATCGTTTGAGCTGTATTTTCGGGTCAAACACATTGTTATAGTCGCATATTATAAAGTCTGAGAAAAGGGTGGCGTCAAGGGCGAGTTCAAATGGACAAACCGTGAAATCCTCAGCGTATTTTGTAAATGTCTCTTTTGTCATTAATTCCTCTTTTGTGATTAACTCAAAAAGGGCGTTATTAACACGGTCGAAATGTCCTTTGGCGTATGGGCATTTCTCGGGGGTACATATTTTTTCATCGCTGAGGCATATTTTCTCTTTCGCCGTTAAACAGGCGCATTTTATAAATAAGCCGTTTTTACGCATTTTCTCTATTATGTCAAGGGCGTTTTGCCTTGTTATGGTTTTTGCCGTGGTATAGAATATTTTTACGTCGTCAAGCTTTTCTTTTCCCACGAATTTGATGGCGGGGAATATTGTTGAGACGGTCTTTCCCGTTCCTGTGGGCGCTTGCGCGAAAAGTTTTTTTCCTGAGAAAATCGTTTTGTAAACGGCGGCGGCAAAATCTCTCTGACCTTTTCTGAAATCAGGAAAAGGAAAAGATAGTTTTTCCAATGTCTCATTTCTCTTTATTATATTTGATGAATAAAGTTTCTGCCATTTATAATATTTTTCCAATATATCGAAGAAAAACTGTTTAAGCTCGTTAAACTCGCATTCCATATCAAAGGTCTTTTCCTCATAGGTCTCAAGCTGACAATAAGTTAAATGTAATTTTATATGGGGAAAGCCCTCAGATAAGGCGTACATATACCCATAGCATTTTGCTTGAGCGAAATGCCAGTGGTTCATATCTACGTTTTCCTGTATATCGGCGGTGGATTTTATCTCTTCTATATGAACTGTTTTTTTTGTGCCATCAATATCAAATTCCTCGACAATCCCGTCTATTCTACCGTCGATATCAAAGGTAAACTCTTTATATTCTCCCGACGCTTTGACAGAGACTTCGCTGTCATAAGTAAACCCTTTAAGCTTGGCCATACGGGTATGTTTCTTTTGAACCCTGCTGTGTATTCTCGTGCCCTCCACAGCCCTTTTGGAGCTTCTGTAGCGTGAGTTTATATCTCCCTGCCTAAGAATAAACTCAACAAGGTTTCTCACGGATATATTTATGGAAATCAAAAAATCACCGCCTTAAAGCCTGTCTGAAAATTATTAACATAACGTGAGTTCGACAAAAATTTATAGTTAATGGAACTTTTTTTTATCAAAAAAGGTTCCAAATTTACCAAAATGCTCTTTAAGAATAAAAACCTTGAGGCTCTCGCCTCAAACTCCGCAAACTGAAGATAAGTAAGAGGAAGTGAGATAAAAATTATTTTTTCAAGGCAGCGGAAAGAGAGCATAGCCTAAAGCCTATGCCAACTGACGATAATGTGGCATAAATGATTTTTAGCCGATGAATTTGCCCATTTTTCAAGTGGTTTGACTATTAAATGTTTTTTTAAAGATTTAACCCGACTGAAAGAGAGCTTCGCTTTTTATTTTGGCGTATTTACTTTTGTATTCAGTGATAGCGTAAGCCGCCGAATACAAAAGAAGAGTTATATGCCCGCTTATAGTCAGTTGATTTGACTATAAAATAATTTAAGAGATAAAAATACGAATAGTCTTAACCGCAATCTATTTCCTATAGTCAAATCACTTGAAAAGGAGCAAAAGGAGGGGAGATAAAAATTGTTTTTACAAGGAAGAGGC
>CANOGI010000107.1 GCA_947565475.1 uncultured Eubacteriaceae bacterium | reverse complement strand
GTTACTGTCGGCGTCTCCTAAAATACCGCCATTATTTTCTCCCACGTAAACATTTATGGAGACGGGAGTAATATTATCTATATATGCCGTAACCGTGGCTGTTCCTTTTTTTAGTCCTTTTATTTTTATCGACGCTATGCCTGTGTCACTGTTTACTTCTGATGTTTTTGATAATAATGAGACGACAGACTCATCGGAGGATACAAAAGAAACTTTAGAAGTTACGTTTGTCGGGGAGACTGTAACGGATAATTCTTTTGTATCACCTATGTTGTCAATAGTAACATCTTTTTCTAAAGCCGTCATTGTCTGAGCGTGGACTGTACCGTCTTCTTCCGCCTCTTTAAATTTAATATCCGAGAGCGTGAAAGTTATCTCTATCTTTTTAGGGTTTGTGACCGTTTTAAAGTTACATATATTTTGTGATACGGAAACCTCGCTTATGGCAGAGCCGTCATAACCATTTATAGGGTCTCCCGTATCGAATATACCTGAAGCGTTTACAGCTTCTTTAGGTTCTGTGTTTATTATAGTCATTTCTGTTCCGTCAACAGTGATTTTATCATATTTTATTTTACAGCTTGTTAATGGGGAAACAGTATCGTTTCCGTTAGTAACGTCTAAATCTTTTATATATATAGCCGTGAGGTTTTTAAGAGCGGTAACGCCGGCAGACTTTCCTCTCGCCGATAAATCTTTTTCCACGTCAAAGGAAAGAGTGTATTGGTTGTTACCGGTTACTTTTATGCTTTCCCCGACCTCGTTTCCGTAATATTTATGCGAGCTGTCGTTATATAACACGTTTGCCGCCAAATTTATATAGTCTTTTTGAATTGTGTCGGATACAGACACGGACACGGCTTTAGTGACTCCATTCGGCGCCGTTATCGTTACTACCGCGAAGCCTTTTGAGATTCCGAGGATTTTTCCTGTTGGGGAAACGGTTACTATATTGTTGTCAGATGATTTGTAGGTGACGAAATCATCATCGCTTTGCTTAACAAATTCAGGATTTAAATATTCGTATTGTCCAACCGCTAATGTAAAGCTGTCTTTAGGAAGGTTTATAGTTTCTATGCTTGAGCTTTCGTTTGGAAGCACGTTTACTGTTATTGTTTTCTCAAAAGAACCGCTTTGTGAAAACGCTCTAATGGATGTACTTCCTATTCCTCTCGCTCTTATTTTTCCTCTGTACACTGTAGCTACGCTTTCATCATCGCTTGCCCATAAAAGCACGTCGTTTGACGATGAGGGAGATGATACGGCGTTTACTGTTTCGCTTTCACCTATTGTTATATTAACGCTTTCGTTGTCAACGGTTATGTCTGTTATTGGGACTACAGTCGGGTTTTTCGTAATGTCTTTCGCCTCGCCTGTAAGCTCAATTCCTCTCATAAGACCGTCTGTCACTTCTTTTTCTATTGGTTTTAAATTCTTTCTGTCTATTATTGAGAAGCTGTAATCAGCGGGAGTCTGCGCTCTGTCAAACCAACCCTGATCCCAGTAACATGGAACAAGCATTCCGGCGTTTTTGCAGGAGCGGTTGAAGATTTCAATATAATGCGCTCTCTCCGTAGGATTGTTTTTGTTTATACAGCCAAACTCGCCTATAATAACGGGAACTCCTTTTTTAGACCATGTTGTACCGAGAGCGTTTATTTTATTTATCATATCGGCACAGTCAGCGAAGTTACAAACTGTGGAGGTCATATTTGAACCCATATAAAAACCGCTTGGCCCGGCGTATATATGAGCGGCAACAAAAAGTCTGTCGGGCACGGAATCTATGGGAAGTTTAAATCCATAGTCCTTATTTGTCACGGCGCTCGGTAAAGCGTAATGTCCCGGCAGGGAAAGCCACCTTTTCATATTATTTGAGCCTGTTGAACGCACAACGTTCACAAAAATCTGATTCATATTCATTATTATTGGGTTGTCAAATAAAACGTTCGCTTTATCGTTTGAACCGCTTGTGACCTCATTCATAGACTCAAAAATTAAGTGCTCGTCGTAATCTTTGAATTTCTCCGCTATATTTCTCCAAACGCACTCGAACTCCTCATAAACGGAGTCAATATCGTCCGCGGCAACTCTGAGCCAGCCGTCTTGTTCCGCTCCGTCGTGGTGAATATTTATAATGGCGTACATATCCAGAGAAACGCAGTAATCTACTATATCCTGCACTCGGCTAATCCATTTCTCATTTATTTTATAGCCGTTTTCCTCGTCAATCATGGTTCCCCATGTTACTGGAATACGTATGGTGTTTATTCCAAGATCATGAACGGATTTTATCATGGCTTTTGTTGTAATATAGGGCTGCCAGGTGGTCTCACCGGGAGTAAAGCCGCTGTGTCCGTCCATTGTGTTTCCTAAATTCCATCCGGCGCCCATTTCAGACACTATTTCTTTAGGTGATAAGATTCTGAAAGGGAGAGGGTTTCCCGGACTTTCGGAAGCTATAAAGATGAGTTTTGATTTTGTTTCCTCAAGGGCTGAGCGCGCGGCTGTGTAATCATTCGCCGCTAAAGAAGAGTTTTTATATATTTCTTTTGCTGAGGAAAGAGCCGTCTGAAAAGTTTTCCATGATTCAGACGTATATTTTGAGGGCGTCATTTTATCACAGTAGTCAAGAGTCATTTTAAGTTTCTCATATTCTCCCGCCTCGGTAGTGTCAAGCGTCACAGCCTCGCATACTGGAACTTTAAATCCCTTTGGATATACAGCCTTATTTGAGAATACAAGACCTAAAAGCTCGCAGTCTGTGTCAAGCGTGCCCGTTTTTATGTCTATTGTTATTTTTTTCTGCTCATCGGCTGAAAGAGGGTCGCCGGACTGAGAGGACGTGTTTAAATTTGTATCGGGAAAAACGTAATTTCCCGTTCCGGCTTTTCCTATAATTCCGTTTTGAATATAGTTTCCGCCTGTTTTTACAGTACATTCGGAGCCATGGATATACTTGCTTGACGCTTTTCCGGCGCGGTTTGTTCCGAGAGAGGCAACAGAGTTAATCCATGAGAATTTTGTGGCTTTAGTAACTTTTACGTATACTTTGACTTTATTAGAGCCAAACCAGTTACAGTTCGCCTCCGCGAGCTCTTTTTCCGTTATTGTTTTTATTATTCTCGCTTCAGGAAGCTGAGCTTTTTCCTCAGTAGGCTCGTCGGAGGGTATTTTCAACGAGTAATAACCGGTTAATGTCACGGAAGCGCCTAAATCTGGACAAAATTCTAAATTTATGCCTTTAATTGCTTTTCCGGTAGTCAATGACTGTATAATTTTTTGAGTGTCTATAGTAAAAGTATATACTCCGTTTTCAAGAACGGAATCACCTATTGTGGCGAAGTTGTCTTCCCAGCCTCCCCACGCTGAGTCAAATGGTTTAAAGCTGAACACTTTTGTGTCAGCGGGAAGCTCGCCGGACACGGTGTAGGTTATTCTTAAATAATCAGATTTAAAATTCTCTAATGTTTGAATATAGCCATTGTATGTACCGTCTTCCGCTGTGTGGCTTGGGTCGTCGGAAATAAGCGACGCTTGTGAGCTTGGTTTTAAAATATTTGTCTTTTCATATCCGTCTTCTGACAATTCCACGCCGTATACGGAGATATTTCCAAATAAAAGACAAAACATAACAAAACTTAAAAAAGTTGAAATTAGTTTTTTAGAATTTTTTAAGACTTTATACATAAAAAACCTCCTTGATAATAAAAATTTAGAATTTTTTAAATAAAATATTTTGCTTCTTTATTAAATTATATAATATTGAACGAGCGATTACAAGAAAGTTTTAAAAATATTTAGGTAATTTTGTTAAATTTATTGCAAATTATTTTTATTTGCTGTATAATTTAACTATAATGTAAATGATTAATTAATTTATGTTGATTTTAAATATTTGTTGATATTGTCTTTTTATTTTACGGGGGATGACGAATGAGAAAATTTATACTGCCGGTTTCTTTGTTTTGTATGTGTTTTTTAATAAATGGCTGCAAAGACGACGTTTCTCCGAAATCGAATAATTTGGAAACGGCTTTAGCCGAGGTTACGGAAAATAACTTAGAAGAAAGCACGGATTTTAGCGCTGATAACAGTGAGATTGAGAAAACAGAGGAAAGTATGCCTCAAACTGAAAGTGTTTTGGAAATTTCAACGGAAGCTGAGACCATATCAAAAAAGGAAAATGATAAAACAGATATAAACACAAAAAAAGAGAACAAGTCTTCTTTGTCAAATAAAAAAATCGGCTGGTACTTTATGAGGAAAAAAGACCATACTACCCCAGGAAGTCCTTCTGAGATAAAAGATATTTCTAAATATGACGCTTATTATGTAGGCGATACATCAGAAAAGGTTATTTATCTGACTTTTGACGAGGGATATGAAAACGGATATTCATCAAAAATTCTTGATGAACTTGATAAATATGATGTTAAAGCCGCCTTTTTTGTCACTAAACCTTATATAAGAGATAATAAGGAGCTTGTAAAAAAAATGGTCGAGAAAGGACATATTGTGGGAAATCACTCTGTAAAACATTTAAGCTCTCCCGATTTATCGGACGAGGAACTTGAAAACGAGCTCACAGAAACCTCAGATTATTTTAAAGAAGTGACGGGAGAGGATATGCCGAGATTTTTCAGACCGCCTATGGGCGAGTTTAGTGAGAGGACTTTAGAAGTTACAAAAAATTTAGGGTATAAGTCAATTTTTTGGAGTTTCGCTTATAAAGACTGGGAAACCGATAATCAGCCGGGTAAGGAGGCGGCTTATAAAAATGTTATGGACAACTATCACAATGGTGAAATCGCTCTCCTGCACGCCGTGTCACAGTCTAATACGGAGGCTTTAGGCGACATTATCACTGATTTGAGGCAAAAGGGATACCGTTTTGGCAGTCTTGACGAGTTATGACATACTTAGATAATAAATTCTTATTTTTTGACCGACAGAGGAAGTTCCGCGCTTCTTAAGTGGGGGGCTTCCTCTTGTATTCAGGGGGAGTGTAAGCTCACTCTGAATACAAAGGTGAATACTTTCGCCGTCGGTTACGAGAATTTTTGTTATACAAAAATTCGAGTAGTCTTGACTTTTGATAAAATTTATATATGGTAAACAAGTAAAAGAACTAATAAAAATAATTTTGATTAATCTGATATATAAAAGGATTCTACTGTTAGTTCACGCTAAAAATTTTAAAAATTGATATAAATGAAATATTTAGTATTTGACGGAAACGACGATTAATTTATAAATATGGGGGGTTAAATTTTAAGAATTTAAGTTAAACGGCGTTTCTTTAAAATAAAAATACAATATTATTTTTTTGGAGGTAAACAGTTATGAATAAAATTAATGATGGCGCATGGAAAAACGAAATGAAAATACGTCTTGACTTCAACAATATGATGACGGATTTTGTAGGCGAACATGGTATTTCTATTGAGGATATTGATAAAATCTCCGATAAAATAGAAAACGCGAAAAAAGCCATGGTTGAGAAAAGAGCGAATGGTAAAATGGACTGGCGCGACTTACCATATAATCAGGATGACGTCGTTGAGGATATTTTATCTTACGTAAATGACCAAAAAGATAAGTTTGACGCTTTTGTTGTTTTGGGAATAGGCGGTTCGGCTCTTGGCCCAATCGCTGTGCAGCAGGCTATAAATCATCCTTATTACAACGAGCTTCCGAGAGATAAAAGAAACGGGTTCCCAAAACTTTATGTCGCTGATAACGTTGACCCGGAAAAACTTGTTTATCTTTTCCAGACTGTTGATGTTACGAAATGCCTTTTTAACGTAATAAGCAAATCTGGAAGCACATCTGAAACAATGTCTCAGTTTATGATTATCAAAAAAATGCTTGACGAGAAACTTGGAAAAGACGCCGCTGAACATATTGTTTGCACAACGGACAAGGTGAATGGTAACCTTATTAAAATCGCCAAAGAGGAAGGATATAAAACATTTATAATTCCGAGCGGAGTAGGCGGAAGATTTTCAGAACTTACACCAGTAGGGCTTTTAGCTGCCGCTTTCTGCGGAATTGATATTAAAGCTATGCTCGCCGGAGCGGCGTTTATGGATGAAATTTGTAAAAATGACGATATTTATAAAAACCCCGCGTTTATGTACGCTATACTTAACTATATCGGAATGGAAAAGGGCAGGAATGTTTGCGTGGTAATGCCTTACGCCGATTCCCTTAAATATATCTCAGACTGGTACGCTCAGCTTTGGGCGGAGTCTCTTGGCAAAAAATATGATAATGACGGAAATATTGTTAATGTGGGCCCCACTCCTGTCAAGGCTTTAGGCGTTACAGACCAGCACTCACAGGTTCAGCTTTATACCGAGGGACCTTTTGATAAGATGATTGTGCTTATGGGTGTTGACAAATATAAGGAGACTATTCAAATACCTGAAAGCTATAAGGAAATTCCAAGTCTTGGTTTCTTAGGCGGCATTACTCAAAATCAGCTTATTCAGACAGAACAGATGGCCACAGAGTACGCTCTTATGAAATCGGGAAAAATGAATATGACTATTACCTTACCGGAGGTAAATGAGTTTACTCTCGGACAGACTTTATATATGTTTGAGGTGGCTACAGGTTTCACTGGAGAGCTTTTAAATATTAACGCGTTTGACCAGCCAGGGGTAGAGGAAGGCAAAAACGCGACATACGCTTTCTTTGGAAGACCAGGCTACGAGGAAAAGAAAAAAGAGCTTGACGCTAAACCAGCGAAGAAAGATAAATTTATTATATAAAATAAAAGTGTTTTAAACTGATATGTAAGTCCCCCGTTTTTTAGCGGGGGACTTATTTGCGTTTAGATACAATGTATAGGGGCTTTATAAAAATCTGTAGGTATATAGTCAAACCACTTGTTTATTTTTTGAGTGGCTTGACTATATGGCAGTTTACAAAATTTTTAGTGTGAAACAATAATAAATTTCTTTAATATATAACATTTAATATATAACATTTTAAAAACTTTGTTCTTTTATTGGTTCGTTATATATAAGTTTTTTTAATATTTTAGACAAGTTCTTAAATTTAGTCTTGACAATATTTTGTTTTTATTGTAATATTGTATTAAGCTCTTAATACAATATTACAATAATACAATATAACAAAAAATTATCTGATATTTTTTAAGGGAGGTGATTTTGTGGCGTGGGAATTTTCTAAAGATAAGCCTATATATATTCAGATTGTTGAATATATGCAAAAAAGTATTATTTCGGGAGAATATAAGCCGGGGGATAAGCTTCCGCCGGTAAGGGAGATGGCTGTTTCGGCCGCGGTGAACCCAAATACTATGCAGAAGGCGTTACAAG